>NZ_DBNGVP010000092.1:0-213050 GCF_057119385.1 Archangium sp.
AGAGGCAGTACGGAGAGGCGATGGAGCGCTTTACGCAGGGAGCGCTGACGGCGGGAGAGGCCATCGCGCTCAACCCGAGCGGAGGACTGGTGGGGCCCGGAGACGGGTGGATGACGCAGGTGCTGGAGGTCACCACCGGCTGGATACCGGGAGTGAAGGCACACGGCGTGCTGCATGACGCGGCGGGATTCCTTGCGGGCAGGGACGGCTTCGGAGTGGGCCCCGGGTACCTGTACCTGGGTCACAACTTCTTCGGCATGTCCAAGACGTTGCCCATCGCGGGCCAGGTGGAGGGCATCGCTGGAACGGGTGGTGCCTCCGTCTCCGCCATCTTCCCTCGTCTGTTCTGAGCGGGAGCCCGGAGGGCCCCTCCCCCACGCGGGGCGGGGCCCTCCTCCTGTGCCATGCGCCGCGGAGCTCCGGGGGGCACGTGGCTGCTCTAGGAAAAAAGAGGTTGCCCTCGCGGGCCCTCCGCGTTGATGTTCCGTCCTGACGCGGACGAGGGAGGGCAACACCGCATGCGTGGGACGTTCGGACTCCTGTTGTTGATGGCACTGGCCGGCTGCACCTCGGTGAACGTGGCCCAGGTGCCGTCCATTCGTGACCGGCGGGACGTCTTCGTCTCCACGGGGGATGTGAAGGGCCCCTACCAGAGCCTCGGTGTGGTGCAGACCACGCGGCGCGGCGTGCTGCTCTTCGGTTTCGCGGACCCCGCCGGCACGGACCTGGAGTCCGGGCTGCGCGAGTCGCTCCTCCCCGAGGTCCGGCGCCTGGGCGGGGATGGCATCATGAACGTGCGCTTCCAGCAGACGCAGTACCCGGTCCCCACGCGCATCCTCTTCGCCCTGCTGTTCTTCATCCCGCTGCCGAGCGAGGTCACCCTCAGCGGTGAGGTCGTGAAGCTCGGCCCCGGTGCCGCGCCGCCGTCGGCCGGTACGCCTTCGCGTTGAACCCGTTCCGCTCCTGGAGAATCCGGTGAAACTCCCGTTGCTCCTTCCCGTGCTGTTGTGCGTCGGCTGCAGTGCCGTGTCGCACGGCTCGAAGCTGTCGGACCGTCCGCCCGAGGGTGGGCGCGGGCTGTATCTCAGCACCGGCGGTTCGCCGCGCCCCTATCGCACCCTCGGCTTCGCCCAGGTGCTGGGCTATGGCGTCACCGTGGCGGGCTACTCGGACGTGGGCGATGCCGCCATTGATGGCGTCATCAAGAAGTCGCTCGTGGACACGGCCCTGCGGATGGGCGGCGATGGCGTCATCAACATCGAGTTCGAGGACGAGAATCCGCCCACAGGCGTGGAGCGCGCGGCCGAGCTCTCCGAGTCCATCTCCAATGTGGCGAGAGGCAACGGTGGCGTGAAGGTCCGCGACCGCAATGTGATCGTCACCGGCGAAGTCATCCAGTTCATCTCCTCCCAACCGTGAGACTTCCTCCCATGCGTCTCCTCGTTGCGTTCGCGCTCGTGGCGCTCACCGGCTGCACCGTCATCAACACCACCTCCGTCCCGTCCGACCGCAGTGGCAGGGACGTCTTCGTGACGGCGGGCGACATCCCCGAGCCCTACGAGACGCTCGGCATGGTCCAGGCCACGCGCGCGGGCGTGCTGCTCTTCGGCTTCGTGGACGTGGTTGGCACGGACCTGGATGCCGGGTTCAAGGACGTGCTCATCCCCCAGGTGCGGGCGATGGGCGGAGATGGGGCCATCAACGTGCGTTTCCGTCAGACGCAGTACCTGCCGGTGACGAAGGTGTTCGGCGCCATCTTCTTCATCTTCCCGCTCCCCAGCAGCGTGACGGTGACGGCCGAGGTGGTGAAGCTCCAGCGTCGCGCGGACCTGCCCGCCGGGGATGGGGCGCCCGTGGTCTCCCGCTGAAGCCGTCCCCCTACGGCTGCCCGCGCGGGTGGAGCGGCAGGCTCCCGCCCGCTTCGAGGAGGACGCGCAGGTCCTCGGGAATGGGCATGGGGGTGAGGATGCCCACGTTGGCGCCCCCCGTGTTGCCGAGCGGTGCCCGGCCGAGCCATGAGCCGGGCCCGGCCACCAGGATTCTCGCGAGCTGTCCGAGCAGCTCGCGCACGTCCCGGCGCCGCCACCCGAAGCCGAACATGAGGCAATGCACCCGGATGTGGGGCCCGGCATACGCTTGACTCAGGATGTGGGCCCGCTCCAGGTGACGCCAGGCTCGGGGCAACGCACCGTCCCGTTCCGCCTCGGCCGCCTGGCGCAACTCGGCCTCGAATGCGGCACGCAGCTTCGACTCCATCGGCATGACCTTCCTCCTCCGTGACTCCGCCACCTTCTCGCGAGGGGCACGCGAGCGCTTGTAAGAACTCGCTATGGCGTGGGGGGGAGGACCCATTCGACCACGCCGGCGATCTCCGAGGGGGACAGCCCGAACATGCGGCGGAAGGTGTGGCTCAGGTGCGCGCTGTCGGTGAAGCCCGCCGCGTGCGCGGCGGTGGTGAGGGGCGCTCCGCTCCCGAGGGACTCGGCGGCGCGGTGGAGCCTCAGCCACAGGATGTAGGGCCGGAGGGGGAGTCCCACCTCGGCACTGAAGAGATGGGAGAGCCGGCTGGCGGAGAGCCCCACCCGCGCGGCGAGCGCCTCGAGGCTCACGTCGTCCTCGAGCAGCTCGGGGAGGAGGCCCAGCAGCTGTTTCACCGCCGGATGGGCGGGTCGCGGATCCGCCGTGTCCACCTGGAGGGCGCGGATCATCTCCTGCGCGAGCGCCTCGGCCTCGTGCCAGTGCCGCGGGAGCGCCCGTGAGGCAAGCAACGCGAGCCGCTCTCCCGCCCGCTGCCAGCCGGCCACGGAGTCCCTGGCCAGGCCGAGCGTCTGGAGTTTTCGCCCGGCGAGGTCATCGGGGGAGACGTGCAGCAGCACCGCGGCGCTGGCCGTGCGGACCACCGCATGCCCGGCATCCGGCGGGATGACGGCCGCCCCACACGCCAGCACCTGTTGGCGGGAGTCACCCAGCGTGACGGGCTCACCGAGCGAGAGCACCAACTGGAAGCTGTGGTGGGCATGCAGCCGCGTCTCGCCCAGGGGCCCCGCGTAGAGCAGGCGCCCGGACCCGAAGAAGAGATGCCCTCTCCACGTGGAGTTCGTTGCCACGGGGCTCTTCCACTCCCATCCGGAACGGGCGTCAACCTGTTTCGTGACACATGGCCCGAGTCCTTGCGACCGTGGAGCCGGTGACTTCGCGGCGGAGGTGAAAGGTTTCTCGCCAGGGTGTCTGACATTGGGACGTACGTGGACATGGCCGGCCTGAGATGTCGCGTTCCAGACAGCTGATTGGCGAGACCCGAGAAACTCGCGAAGGCCACCGTGGCGCGTGTGTGTCGCACTCTCATTTGGTAGAGAGGGCCATCCCTGATTCCCGGCGCGGCTCGCGGCTCTTGCCGCTGGGACCGGCCCTGCATGGCTGACTTCATTCAGCTGAAGGCGTACCCCATGGCGTTCGCTACCCGATTGATTGGTTTCCTCCCGCTGCTCCTGGCCCTGGCATTTCCCGTCCGGGCCGAGGCCTCCGGTTCCTTCGTGAATTGGGAGACGCCGCACGTCCATCCCCTGGACATGACACCGGACGGCACGAAGCTGCTGGCGGTGAACACGGCGGACAACCGTCTGATGGTGTTCACGCTGACGAGCGGGATACCGGTGCTGGCGGCCAGCATCCCGGTGGGACTGGAGCCGGTGTCGGTGCGGGCCCGCACCAATACCGAGGCCTGGGTGATCAACCACATCTCGGACAGTGTGAGCGTGGTGGACCTGACCACGCTCAACGTGGTGCGCACGCTGCGCACGGACGATGAGCCGGCGGATGTCGTCTTCGCGGGTTCGCCGCAGCGGGCCTTCATCTCCTGTTCACAGGTGAACCGGGTGATGGTGGTGGATCCGCTCGTGTCGTCGCCAGTGCCGGTGCGCATCTCCCTGTGGGGAGAGGAGCCTCGCGCCCTGGCGGTGAGCCCGGACGGCACCAAGGTGTACGCGGCCATCTTCGAGTCTGGCAACGGGAGCACGGTGCTGGGGGGAGGCAACGTCAACCCGAGCTTCGCCCGGACCAACCCGGTCAGTTCGGCCTCGAGCCCCTATGGAGGGGTCAACCCGCCGCCCAACGTGGGGTCGGGCTTCAGCCCGGCGCTCAACCCCGCCAACCCGCCCCCTCCGGCCGTGGGCCTCATCGTCAAGAAGAACGCCCAGGGCCTCTGGATGGATGACAACCTCGGCGACTGGACCTCTTTCGTCAGCGGGGCCAACTCGGCCGCTTCGGGCCGTGTCCCGGGGTGGGATCTGCCGGACAACGACGTGGCCATCATCCAGGTGTCCACCCTGTCCGTCTCCTACGTGCGCAGGCTGATGAACCTGAACATGGCGCTCTCCGTGCACCCCAGTGGCAAGGTGACGGTGGTGGGCACGGACGCCACCAATGAGCGCCGCTTCGAGCCCAACCTCAATGGGCGCTTCCTGCGGGTGATGCTGGCGCTGGTGGATCCCGCCAACCCGGGGGCGCCGGGCCTCACGGATCTCAACCCGCACGCCGACTACACGGTGTCCACCCTGCCCCAATGGAAGAGGGAGCTCTCCCTCGGGGACCCACGCGGCATCGCCTGGAGCGCGGATGGGACGCGCGGCTACATCACCGGCATGGGCTCCAACAACGTGGTGGTGGTGAGCAACCTCGGCGCCCGGGTGGCCAGGATGACCGTGGGGGAGGGCCCCACCGGCGTGGTGGTGGATGGGGCCCGTGGCCGTCTCTATGTCCTCAACAAGTTCGGGGCGAGCCTCTCGGTGGCGAGCCTTTCCTCCAACCTCGAGCAGGCCCGGATTCCCTTCTTCGATCCCTCGCCCGCCACCATCAAGGTGGGCCGCAAGTACCTCTACAACACGCGCAACTATTCGGGTCAGGGCCACATCTCCTGTGGCTCGTGCCATGTGGACGGGCGCATGGACCGGCTCGCCTGGGACCTGGGAGAGCCCTCGGGCAGCGTGAAGACGCTGACGGGACAGAACCTGGGCATGGGCGTTCCCGCCCTCACCCCTGGATTCGAGAACTGGCACCCGATGAAGGGGCCCATGGTGACCCAGACGCTCCAGGACATCATTGGCAAGGAGCCGTTGCACTGGCGCGGGGACCGGGCTGGCCTGGAGGAGTTCAACCCGGCCTTCATCGGTCTGCAGGGCAACGACACCGCCCTCCCGGCGGCGGAGATGCAGCAGTTCGAGGACTTCCTCGCCACGCTCACCTTCCCGCCCAACCCCTTCCGCAACATCGACAACACGCTGCCCACGAACCTGCCGCTGCCCGGCCACTACGCGCCCGGTGTCTTCGCGCCCGCCGGTACGCCGCTGCCCCCTGGCAACGCCGTCAACGGGCTGGCCATCTTCCGGCCTCCGCGCCTGCTCGGGAGCAATGTGCTCGCCTGCAACACCTGCCACGCCCTGCCCACCGGGCAGTCCAGCGCGATGACGTGGAACGGGAGCCAGTTCGTCTCCCTCCCGGCCGGTCCGCAGGGGGAACAGCGCCATGGGCTCGTCTCCGCGGATGCGAACACCCACGTGACGATGAAGGTTCCGCAGCTGCGCAACCTCTACAAGAAGGTGGGCATGGAGTTCTCCCAGACGTCCAACCTGTCCGGCTTCGGCTTCATGCATGACGGCTCGGTGGACTCGCTGGCGCGCTTCATCGCGCAGCCCGGCTTCACGCCTGCGAGCGACCAGGAGGTGGCGGATCTGGTGGCGTTGATGCTCGCCCTGTCCGGTTCGGAGCTGCCCGTCGCGTCCGGCACCAGCGTGCTCGAGCCGCCCGGAATGGCCAGCCGGGATACCCATGCCGCGGTGGGCTGGCAGCTGACGTTGGACTCCCCGCTGCTCAGCACGAGCCAGCAGAGCCTGTTGAGCACCTTCTTCTCCCTGGCGGACGCGGGCAAGGTGGGCCTGGTGGTGAAGGGCCGGCAGGCGGGACTCCAGCGCGGATACACCTATGTGGGCAGTGGCACCTTCCAGTCCGACCGGGCCCTGGAGACGCCGAGCGCCGCGGCGTTGCAACTGCTGGCGGGACCGGGCAGCGAGCTCACCTACACGGTGGTGCCCAAGGACACCGAGTGGCGCATCGGCGTGGACCGGGATGAGGACGGATTGCTCGACCGCGACGAGCTGGACAACGGCTCGCGCCCGGACGGCCCGTAGAGGGGCCGCCGAAACAGGGGGGGGAGAAAAGGCGAAGGGCCCGGAACCTTGCGATTCCGGGCCCTTCTATTGGCGAGGAGTACGGGACTTGAACCCGTGGCCTCCGGCGTGACAGGCCGGCGTTCTAACCAACTGAACTAACTCCCCACGACACCGCTGTGCTGCACTACCACGGCTACTGCTTGGGCGGAACAGGGATTGAACCTGTGACCCTCGCCTTGTAAGGGCGACGCTCTGCCGCTGAGCTATCCGCCCCTCGCTTGCGTCACCGCGTTGCGACGGGGCGGGCTTGTATCGGCCACGCCCGTCACTGTCAAGCATACGTTTTGGACGGACGAATCATTCCGGGCCGTCCTGACACGAGCGTTGACCCTGGCGATGGCACCTGACAACCCTCGCCCCCGCGCCCACTCCCCGAGGGAGACGGGGCAGACACGGAGCCCACCCCTTGAACGACCGCCTCCTGCGAGCCGCCCGCCGCCAGCCCACCGACACCACCCCCGTGTGGCTCATGCGCCAGGCCGGCCGCTACCTCCCCGAGTACCGAGCCATCCGCGGCACCATCGGCTTTCTGGACCTGTGCAAGAACGCGGACCTCGCCGCCGAGGTCACCGTCCAGCCCATCACCCGGCTGGGCGTGGACGCCGCCATCATCTTCTCGGACATCCTCATCCCCGTGGAGGCCATGGGGATTGAATTGGAGCTCGGGGACAAGGGGCCGCACTTCCCCAACCCCGTGCGCACCGCCGCGGACATCGAGCGGCTGGGCGTGCCCGACCCCGTCCAGGGCACCGGCTTCGTCGCCGAGGCCATCCGCCGCACCCGCCGCGCCCTCAACGACTCGGTGCCCGTCATCGGCTTCTGCGGCGCGCCCTTCACCCTCGCCGCGTACATGGTCGAGGGCGGCGGCTCCAAGAGCTACATCCTCATCAAGCGGCTCCTCTTCGAGCAGCCGAAGCTCGCCCACACCCTCTTCGAGAAGCTGACGAGCACGCTCATTCCGTACCTGCTGATGCAGGTGGAGGCCGGCGCGAGCATCGTGCAGATCTTCGACTCGTGGGGCGGGGAGCTGTCGCCCTGGGACTACGAGCGCTTCTGCCTGCCGTACCTCACGCGCATGGTGAAGGAGGTGCAGGCCAAGGGCGTGCCCGTCATCGTCTTCGGCACCGGCATGTCCAACCACCTGCCGCTGCTCAAGCGCACCGGCGCGGACGTGGTCGGACAGGACTGGCGCACGCCCATCGACGAGGCCCGGCGCGTGCTCGGGCCCGACGTGGCGGTGCAGGGCAACCTGGATCCGCTCCACCTCTTCCTGCCGCGCGAGGAGCTGGAGCAGCGCGTGGTGGACATCCTCCGCCGCGCCGGGCCCGTGGGGCACATCTTCAACCTGGGCCACGGCATCCTCCCGCCCACGGATCCCGACGCCGCGAAGTTCATGGTGGACGCCGTGCACAAGCACGGCATCGCGCTCCGCCAGGGCACCTGATGACGTGACCCCGGGAGTCGGCCGGGGATGTCAGGGGCACCCGGTAGGGTGGCGTGGAAGGTCGGGGAAGGGGACGGGTGCCGTGACAGACGAGGGCAGGGGCGGCGAGTACCAGCGCAGGGTGCTCGCGCTCGATCATTCAGGGGTGTTGGAGCTGTGGCAGGGCCTTCGGGCGGGAGTCTCGCCCCCCGAGTGGCCCGCCGGGGTGCTGCTGGAGTACCTCCTGCTGCGAGCGTTCCAGTTGGAGGGCGCCGAGGTGACCTGGCCGTATCGGGTGTACCGGGATGGTGTCCTCCTGGAGCAGATCGACGGGGTGGTCTATTTCGATGGGGTGTCCTGTCTGGTAGAGTGCAAGGACATGACCAGACCGGTAGATACCTCGACCATCGTCAAGCTGAAGTCCCAGCTCCTGCGCCGGCCGCGAACCACCATCGGGGCGCTGTTCTGCACAGGAGAAGTCTCGGAGGCCGCGTCCTCGGTGATGAACATGCTGCCACCTCCCGATGTGCTGCTGTGGGAGGGCGAGGAGCTCGAGCAGGCCCTTCGGGAACAGCGGCTCCTCGCGGGAATGAGGAGGAAGCTGCGGCATGCGGTGGAGATGGGATTCGCGGAAGTGAAACCGTTGGACAGGGGGAATGCGTGATGAGTGTGGCCATCGTGACCCCGGGACGCGTGGCTGGGAAGCTCATGCGGCGTCTGGTGGAGGGTCATCCCCGTTTGGGGGGACGGGGCATTCAGATCAGTTGGGCCCATAGCAATATCGGAGCTTCGAGAGTGGCGCGGGAGATCCTCTTCAAGGAGCGAGTGCCCGTGGCCGTGGTGCGCGATGCCCAGACGTTTTCTCCAGAGCTGATCGCGGAGCAGTGCGGTTGGGTGCATCTGTTCCTGGAGCAGGCCGCGCCTCCCAGCGAATGGCTCATCCTGCCGATCGCGCCCGAGATCGCCGTGTTCCTCTTCCGGGACGAGCACCTGCTGCGCCCCCTGCTGCCGGTGACTCCCTCGTTCGAGCAGCTCATCCGGGGCCGCTACGAGCCCAACAAGGTGCTCGCGGAGATCTTCGCGCAGGCGGGTGAGCAGCCCTTTCCCGAGGCCCTGGTGAGCCGGCTCGACAAGGCGGACCTGTCCTCGCTGTGGGCCGTCGCCCCGGAGCTCCGCCCCCTGGAGGAGTTCCTCCTCGGGAAGTTGGCTGCTCAACAGCCGGGCACCGCTCCCTGAGCCGCCCACCGAGGGGGCGAAACACTCGGGGGTCACCGCGTTGACTCCGGAATCAATCTTCCGTTGACGCGATGCGACACGGCCCATTAGATGCGCCTCATCTACGTCGGGAAGGTGAGGCACACATGGCTCGCGAGAAGCAGCGTCACGGTCACCGCAGGGTGGCCATCGTCCGCGGATTGAGGACGCCCTTCGTGAAGGCGGGAACCGACTTCGCGAAGCTCACCGCGCTGGACCTGGGCCGCATGGTGGTCCAGGAGCTGGTGCAGCGCGCGGACATCGATCCCCAGGAGATTGATCAGGTGGTGTTCGGCCAGGTCATCCCCACGCTCACCGCGCCGTCCATCGCGCGCGAGGTGGTGCTGGCCGCGGGGCTGCCGCGCAAGATCGAAGCGTTCACCGTGGCGCGCGCCTGCGCCACCTCCATCCAGGCCATGACGACGGCGGCCAACGCCATCTCGGTGGGCGAGGCGGACGTGGTGCTCGTGGGTGGCACCGAGTCCATGTCGGACGCGCCCATCTTCACCAGCCGTCCGCTGGCCCAGGCGCTGGTGGCCGCCTCCAAGGCGCGCAGCCTCCCGGAGAAGCTCAAGGCCTTCCAGACGCTCAAGCCGAGGGATCTGGTGCCCGTGCCCCCAGCCATCGCCGAGTACTCCACCGGCCTCACCATGGGCGAGAGCGCCGAGAAGATGGCCAAGGAGAACGGCATCTCCCGCCAGGAGCAGGACACCATCGCCTTCACCTCGCACCAGAACGCCGCGCGCGCCTGGAAGGAGGGCTTCTTCGACGCCCAGGTGATGCACGTGGTGGTGCCGCCGAAGTACGAGAAGGTGTCGCAGAAGGACAACATCGTCCGCGAGGACACCAGCCTGGAGGCGCTCTCCCAGCTCCGGCCCGTGTTCGATCGCAAGTATGGCTCCGTCACCGCCGGCAACGCCTCGCCGCTCACCGACGGCGCCGCCGCGTTGCTGCTCATGAGCGAGGAGAAGGCGAAGGCGCTCGGCCTGGAGCCGCTCGGCTACCTGCGCGCCCATGCCTATGCCGCCACCGATCCCGGGGACCAGCTGCTCCAGGGCCCCGCGTACGCGGCCCCCATCGCGCTGGAGCGCGCGGGCATGAAGCTCTCGGACATCGATCTGGTGGAGATGCACGAGGCCTTCGCCGCGCAGGTGGCCAGCAACATCCAGGCGCTGGCGTCCAAGGAGTTCGCCCGGAAGGCCGGCTGGAGCGCGCCGGTGGGCGAGGTGGACCGCACGCGTCTCAATCTGTCGGGTGGCTCCATCTCCATCGGCCATCCCTTCGGGGCCACGGGGGCGCGCATCGTCACCCAGGCCCTGCATGAGCTGAAGCGTCAGAACAAGAACACGGTGCTGTGCACCGTCTGCGCCGCCGGTGGCCTCGGAGCCGCGGTGGTCCTGGAGCGTGCGTGATGGCTGCCATGATGGCTCAGGAGCTCGAGGCGAAGCAGGGCTTCACCTACCAGGTCGAGGACGGGGTCGCGCTCCTCGTGTTGGATCTGCCGGGCGAGCCGGTGAACACGCTCTCCCCCGAGACGGGCGAGGTGTTCGCGAACCTGCTCACCCGCGCGGAGAAGGATCCCGCGGTGAAGGCGCTCGTCTTCATGTCCGGCAAGAAGGACAGCTTCGTGGCCGGAGCGAAGATCGACTTCCTGCAGACGCTGAAGTCGGCCGCCGAGGCCACCGCCGCCTCGCGTCAAGGGCAGCAGGGTTTCGACAGGCTGGAGGCGTTCTCCAAGCCGGTGGTGGCGGCCATCCACGGCGCGTGCCTGGGCGGCGGCCTGGAGTGGGCGCTCGCCTGTGACTACCGCATCGCCACCGACAGCCCGAAGACGACGCTCGGGCTGCCCGAGGTACAGCTGGGCCTCATCCCCGGCGCGGGTGGCACCCAGCGGCTGCCGGCCCTCATCGGCGTGCAGGCCGCGTTGGACCTCATCCTCACCGGCAAGAACGTGAAGCCGTCCAAGGCGAAGAAGCTGGGCCTGGTGGACGAGGTGGTGCCCGCGCCCATCCTCCGCTCCCTGGCCGTGCGCCGCGCCCGCGAGCTGGCCGAGGGCTTGAAGGTGGAGCGTCCCCGGGGACAGGGCCTCAAGGCGGTGGCGCAGCAGGGCAAGAAGGGCCTGGGCGGACTGCTGCTGGGGCTGACCAACAAGGAGATGTGGACCGAGGTCGCGCTCGAGGACAACCCGGTGGGCCGGAAGATCCTCTTCGACCAGGCGCGCAAGCAGCTGCGCAAGAAGACGCGCGGCAAGTACCCGGCGCCGGAGAAGGCGCTCGAGGCCATCCGCATCGGCGTGGAGTCCGGCCGCTCGGCGGGCCTGGAGGCCGAGGCGAAGTTCTTCGGCGAGCTGGTGGTGTCCGACGTCTCCATGCGGCTGGTGGAGATCTTCTTCGCCACCACGGCGCTGAAGAAGGAGAACGGCACGGCCAGCGCGGACGTGAAGCCGCGCGAGGTGAAGAAGGTGGGCGTGCTCGGCGGCGGGCTGATGGGCGGCGGCATCGCCTACGTCAGCTCGGCGCTGCAGGGCGTGCCGGTGCGCGTGAAGGACAAGGACGACGCGGGCGTGGGCCGGGCCCTCAAGCAGGTGCAGGGCCTCTACGATGAGCGGGTGAAGAAGCGCTCGCTCACGTGGCGCGATGCGGCCGCGAAGATGGCGCTCGTCACCGGCGGCACCGGCTACGAGGGCTTCAAGAACGTGGACGTGGTCATCGAGGCCGTCTTCGAGGACCTGGCCCTCAAGCACCGCATCATGGGCGAGGTGGAGGCCGTCACCCGCGAGGACTGCATCTTCGCCTCCAACACCTCCAGCATCCCCATCACCGAGCTGGCCAAGGGCTCCAAGCGGCCCGCGCAGGTCATCGGCATGCATTACTTCAGCCCGGTGAACAAGATGCCGCTGCTGGAGATCATCACCCACAAGGGCACCGCCGACTGGGTGACGGCCACCTGCGTGGAGGTGGGCAAGAAGCAGGGCAAGACGGTCATCGTCGTCAACGACGGGCCGGGCTTCTACACCTCGCGCATCCTCGCGCCGTACATGAACGAGGCCGCGCACCTGCTGGCCGATGGCGCCGGCATCGCCGAGCTGGACAAGGCGCTCGTGGACTTCGGCTTCCCCGTGGGCCCCATCACCCTGCTGGACGAGGTGGGCATCGACGTGGCGCAGAAGGTGGGCCCCATCATGGAGTCCGCCTTCGGCAAGCGCATGGCCGCGCCCCGCGCCCTGGAGAAGGTGGTGGCCGACGGACGGCTCGGCCGCAAGAACAAGAAGGGCTTCTACACCTACGACGGCAAGAAGAAGGAGGTGGACCCCACCGTCTACGAGCTCCTGCCGCACGGGAAGAACCGCAAGAGCCTCGATGCGCGCGAGATGGCCGAGCGGTGCGCCCTGCAGATGGTGAACGAGGCGGTGCGCTGCCTCGGCGAGGGGATTCTCCGCAGCGCGCGGGATGGCGACGTGGGTGCCATCTTCGGGCTCGGCTTCCCGCCGTTCCTCGGAGGCCCCTTCCGCTACGCGGACAGCCTCGGCCCCGCCGAGCTGCTGCGCCGCCTGGAGCACTTCCAGGACAAGTACGGCGAGCGCTTCACCCCCGCGCCGTCCCTCGTGGAGAGGGTGAAGGCGGGCAAGACGTTCTACCCGCGCTAGTTCCTCGGGAGGGGAGGGCAGGGGGCTCGTGGGCTCCCCGCCCTCCCGGGCGCGTCAGTCGTCCAGCGCCGGCAGCACGCTCACCTCGAGCGAGCTGGGGTGCGCCGCCGAGCGGTACACGCGGTGGAAGGCGCGCACGAAGTCCTCTTCCTTCGCCTCGAAGATGTTGGGCACGAAGGTCTGCGGGTTCCGGTCGATGAAGGGGAACCAGCTCGACTGCACCTGGATCATCACCCGGTGCCCGCGCTGGAAGGTGTGGAAGACGTCGTTGATGACGAAGCGCACCTTCGTCACCTCGCCCGGCTTGAAGGGCTTGGGCTCGCTGTAGCTGTCACGGAAGCGGCCGCGGAACGGCTCGCCGCGCACCAGCGTCTGCTGGCCGCCACGGTCCCTCCGGCCTTCCTCCGGCTCGCCCCACATGGGGCCCGGCATCTTGCCCGGGTTGACGTCCACGAGCTTCACCACCCAGTCCGCGTCGGTGCCCGTGGTGGACACCCACAGCTCGGCCTCCAGCGGGCCCGCGAACGTCAGGTCCTTCTCCAGCGGCTCCGTCTGGTACACGAGCACGTCCGGCCGGCGCGAGGCGAAGCGCTGGTCCTCCGTCATGTAGTTCCTGGCCCAGCCCGTCGTCAGCTCCGTGGTGTAGGGCACGGGCTTGTTGGGGTCACTCACGTACTCGTCGAAGGACTCCTCGGCGGACGCGGGCGCGGTGTAGGAGAGGCCGCCTTTGGGTTGGAAGTAGAGCTTCGCCTCGCGCACGCCCTTGGGCGGCCACGTGTCGAAGCGCCGCCAGCGGTTGGCGCCCGTCTCGAACACCAGGGCCTCGGGCAGCTCCGGCTTGTCGCCCCCCTTGAGGTGGTACTTGAAGAAGGCGAGCTCCAGCTCCTGGTAGAGCGCGCTCGTGCGGAAGCCGAAGTCCACGTCGCCCAGCCCCGTGCTGTCCCCGCGCGTCCACCCGCCGTGCGGCCACGGGCCCATGACGAGCGTGTTGGAGATGCCGGGGTTCTGCTTCTCGATGGCGGCGTACGTGCGCAGCGGGCCGTACAGGTCCTCGGTGTCGTACCAGCCGCCCACCACCATCACCGCGGCCTTGATGTTCTTCAGGTGCGGCAGGAGGTTCCGCGCCTGCCAGAAGGCGTCGTAGTTGGGGTGCGCGACGATGTCCTGCCAGAAGGAGATGTCGCCCTTGAAGTGGCGCGTGTTCGCGTTGGACAGCGGGCCCAGGTCGAGGAAGAACTGGTAGCCGTCCGGCGTGCCGTGCTCGAAGTGGTCCCAGTTCTCCTTGGCGATGGGCTGCGGCCGGGGCTTGCCGAACCCCGAGAAGAAGTTGAACGCCAGCGCCAGGTTGAAGGCGCCATGCCGGTGCATGTCGTCCCAGAACCAGTCGGCGATGGGGGCCTGCGGCGACACGGCCTTGAGCGCCGGGTGCGAGTCGATGGCGCCCGCCGACGTGTAGAAGCCGGGATACGAGATGCCCCACTGGCCCACGCGGCCGTTGTTGCCCGGCACGTTCTTCACCAGCCACTCGATGGTGTCGTACGTGTCGGTGCTCTCGTCGATGTCCTTGGGCCCGCTCTTCTTCGCCAGGTGCGGGCGCACGTTGATGAACTCGCCCTCGGACATGTTGCGGCCACGCACGTCCTGGAAGGCGAAGATGAAGCCCTGCTTCTCGTACTCGGCGGTGGGCCCGAGCCCACGGGGGTACCGGTCCTGTCCGTACGGCGCCACCGAGTAGGGCGTGCGCGTGAGCAGGATGGGGTAGCGCCTGGTGGGGCTCGCGTCGTTGGGGACGTAGACGGACGTGAAGAGCCTCGTCCCGTCACGCGTGGGGACGCGGTACTCGAACTTGGTGTAGTGCGAGCGGATGTAGTCGGCGCGCTCGGATGCGGCGTTGGGCGGCTGGGGCTTCGCGGCCTGGGCCCTCGCGGGACCGGCGAGCGCCACGAGCACGAGCACCATGAGGCTGCGGAACATGCGGTGCATGCATTCTCCTGCTGGGGAAGGCGGGCATCTTCGGTGAAGGGGCACGAGGCGGAAAGCGCCGTTTCGTGCGCGTGGGGTCCTTGACCCCGGCGCCTTTCTGGACGATGCCTGCGCCGCATGCCTCGCTCCGCGTCCCGCACCCTGGCCCTCGTCATCCTGGCGGCCGTCCTGGCCTGTGCCGTGTCGGGGGGGCTCGCCGCCTGGCGCTTCCACCACAAGAATCCCCAGGCCCCCGTGGTGCGGCTCGACGAGTACGTCGTCATGGGTTGGGTGGGCTGGGACTCCAGCTGGTACATGCGCATCGCCCAGGAGGGCTACAGCTTCACGCCCGGCGAGCAGAGCTCCGTGGCCTTCTTCCCGCTCTACCCGCTGGCCATCCGCGCCGTCCAGGCGCTCGGCCCGGACGTGTACCAGGCCGGGGTGCTCGTCACGCTGTTGTGTGGACCGCTGGCCATCCTCCTCTTCCTGCGCTGGGCGCGCTTCCGGGCGGAAGAGCCCCTCGCGCTCCAGGCCTCGCTGCTGCTCGCCCTCTACCCCTTCACCTTCTTCCTCTACGGGGTGATGTACTCCGACGCGCTCTTCCTCCTGCTGGTGGTGGGCGCCTTCCTCCTGCTGGAGAAGGGACACCTGGGGCTGGCCGTGCTGCTCGGCGCGGTGGCGACAGCGGCGCGGCCCGTGGCGCCCGCGGTGGTGCTCGGCCTGCTCGCTCGCCGGCTCGAGTGGAAGCGTGAGCGGGGAGAGCGCTGGACCGCGCTCGACTTCCTGCCCGTGCTGTCCGCGCTCGGCTTCCTGCTCTACATGCTCTACCTGGACAAGCAGTTCGGCGCGCCCTTCGCCTTCGCCGAGGCCCAGGTCGGGTGGGGACAGGAGCCCGGCTGGCGCTCCTTGCTGAAGCTGTCCTGGTTCAAGACCGTCTTCTCTCCGGACTCCAACGCGGAGACCGTCTCGCGGCTGTGCCTCCACGCGCTGTTGACGCTGGGCGCGCTCGCGCTGGTGTGGCCCACCTTCCGCAAGCTGGGGTGGGGCTATGGCGTGTACTGCGCCGTGCTGGTGGGCATCCCCACGCTGACCACCAAGGACTTCATGGGCATGGGGCGCTACCTCATCTCCGCCTTCCCCCTCTTCCTCACCCTCGCGCTGCTGCTGCGCGACCACCCGCGTGTGCGCCAGGGCCTCCTCGCCGTGGGCGCCGTGTCGCTCGTCCTCCTGTCGGCCGCCTTCGGCCTGGACCACTACATCTCGTGAACGCTCCACTCGCTCCTGCCCTGGCGCTGTTCTCCCACCTCCCGTTGAGCGAGCGCTTCCACGTGCACGCCCGCGCCTTCTCCGCGCCGCTCGAGGCCGTCGCCTCCCGCGTGCCCGCAGGTGGCACGGTGGCCGATGTGGGATGTGGGCACGGCCTGCTCTCCGCCCTCCTGGCCCTCGGTGACTCCCGGCGCATCGTGCACGGGGTCGATCCCGACCCACGCAAAATCGAGTGGGCCCGGAGCGGACCCGGCCGTCTGCCCAACGTGCGCGCCGAGGTGGGCACCGTGGAGGCGCTCGCCGAGCGGCTCCCCGGCCAGTTCGACGCGGTGGTGGTGAGCGACGTCCTCTACCTGCTCCCCGTGGAGCGCTGGCCCGGCTTCCTGCGCGAGGCGCGGCGCCTGCTGCGTCCCGGGGGGCGGCTGCTGCTGAAGGAGGCCGAGGGGGACCGCTCCTGGAAGCACTACAAGTGCCTCGCCCAGGAGGTGGTGATGGTGAAGCTGCTCGGCCGGACGAAGGCCGGGGGCGCGCTGGTGCTCCAGCCGCGCGAGGCCATGGAGGCCCTGCTGCGCCAGGCCGGCTTCACCCCGCGCGAGACGGTGGAGCTGGGCGCGGGCTACTCCACGCCCCACATCCTCTACGTGGCGGAGGCCACCGCCGAGGCCGGGGCGGCACCCAGCGCGCCGTAGGTGGTCAGTTCCACCCCGAGCTGCTCGAGCCGGGCCCGCACCCGGGGGCTGGTGAGTGCGTCCAGCTCGGACTGCCAGCCGTACGTCCACGCCGGGTCCTCCGGCACGTGAGGGCGGCCCTCGCCCGGATGGCAGCCCAGCTCGAAGTCTCCCGGGGGCAGTGACTCCAGCAGCGAGAGCAGGGCGGACTCGGTGAGCTGGCCCGCCTCGAAGATGCCACCCGCGCTCACCCGCCGGACTCCGGGCCGTGGCCCCGGCGCGCTCCGGGCCAGCAGCGACAGCAGCGACGTCTTCACCGCCGGCCCGGGCGCCCGCAGCCACGACAGCCGCGGCAACCGGTCCGGCCAGCGCAGGGGCAGCCCTTCTCGCAGTGCCAGGGCCTCCACCAGGGGGCGTACGCCGGGCAGCAGGTGCAGGTGCTGGTGGCCATCCAGGTGGTCCACCTCCGCGCCCAGCTCCCGCGCGCGCCGCACCTGCGCGGCCAGCTCCAGCTCCAGCTCCTCGCGGCGCACCTGCCCGGTGAGCCAGGCCCGCGCGAAGTCCGCCCAGCTTCCGCGCAGGCGTCCCTCCGGGGCCACCGTGGGCACGTGCGAGGCGGGCGCCGCCGGGGGCAGCCGGGTGCAGAAGGCCAGGTGGACACCCAGGGCCAGGCCGCGCTTCCGGGCCTCGGGCACCGCCTGGGGCGCACTCGGGCCGCTCACCAGCACGGTCGCGCTGGTGACGATGCCCTCGCGGTGCGCCCGGAAGATGCCCGCGTCCAGGGCCGGGTGCAGCCCCAGGTCATCCGCGTTGACGACGAGGCGTGTGCGTGCCCGTCCCACCGCGCTACCCGTGGCCGCGCGCCTTGTCGCGCTCGCGCGCCGAGCCATGCAGCGGGGCCACCGACGGCGGCAGCCGCACCGGACGCTTGGCCGCCTGCGGGTGGCGCGTCTCCGGGTACAGCTTCACCAGCTCCCGCACCATCTTCGCGATGACGGCCGGCGAGGACAGCGTGGAGATGCCACGCGTGCGCGGGAAGTAGTCCACCCCCATCTGGAACACCTTGAAGCCCTGGTGGATGGCCTTCACCACCAGCTCCGCGTCGATGAAGGAGCCCTGGCTGTTGAGCTCCACCGCCTCCAGCACCCGCCGGTGCATCACCTTGAAGCTGAAGTTGATGTCCTTCACGTACACACCGAACAGCGTCCGGATGAGCAGGTTGTAGGCGAAGGAGTACACGATGCGCTTGGGCCCCTCGCTCGTGCGGTCGAACCGGAAGGCGCAGATCATGTCCGCCTCCAGGTACTTCATCAGGTGCAGCGCCCGCTCCAGCTCCTTCAGGTCGAAGGGCAGATCGATGTCCGAGTACACCACGATGTCCTTGGTGGACGCGGACAGGCCCGTGCGCATGGCCCCACCCAGCTTCAGGTTGACCGGGTGCGTGATGACCCGGAGCTGGGGGATGCGCGAGGCCATCTCCTCGCAAATCTCCTGGGTGCGGTCCGTGGAGGCGTCGTTGACGACGATGATTTCGAAGTCATCCGTCAGCCGGGGGAGCACCTCCATGGCGCGCGCCACCGAGCGCTCCACATAGTCCTCCTCGTTCCAGGCGGGAAAGAAGAGGCTGATGCTGGGAGATTGACCCACGATGTGACCTCGGCGATGTGCCCCTGTCGCAGTCTCGGCGGAGCGGAACTGGGGCGGCTGGCTATCAAACATCGCAGGGCAAGCGCAATCCAACGGTCGCGAGTCCTCGCTCGGCCGTGGTAGCGTGAGCGCTTGGGTTGGTTTCGGGGATAGATGTGGGAGACAGGCGCCTCATTCTGTTGGTGGACGAACTGCCTGAACGGCAGGCCGAGCTGGCAAGCACACTGGAGCAAGGGGGGTACTCCGTCCGGCTGGTCTCGGCCGGTCCCGAGGCGCAACGCCGCCTCGCGGAGACGGATCTCGTCCTCCTCGCCCTGGGTCCCGCCGGTGCGCCCTCGCGCGCGCTGCTGCAGCACCTGATGGCCCGGGACGACGATGGCTCGGGCCCCGGCATCATCGCGTTGGTGCCCGCGGAGGAGCGCGCCGCCGTCGTGGCCGTGCTGCGCCTGGGCGCCGAGGTGGTGCGCACCCCGGTGGAGCCCGATGAGCTGATGGCCCGCATGGAGCGCTGCCTGCGCGAGCGCCAGCGCCTCAACGAGCTGCTCACCCGCGTCACCTCGCTGGAGCGCCTGTCCGTCACCGACGGCCTCACCGGCGTCCACAACCACCGCTACTTCCAGGAGCGGCTGCGCGAGGAGTTCCGCCGCGCCCAGCGCTACGACGACACGCTGTCGCTCATCCTCATCGACCTGGACCACTTCAAGGCCTTCAACGACACGCACGGCCACCAGGTGGGCGACATCGTCCTGTGCGACGTGGCGGCCTCCCTCCAGCGCAGCGTGCGCGAGACGGACCTGCTCGCCCGCTATGGAGGCGAGGAGTTCGCCATCCTCCTGCCGCGCACCCCGCTGGCCGGCGCCCTCACCGTGGCCGAGCGCGTCTGGCGGGAGCTCGGCCAGCTGCACACCGGGCCCGGGCGCACCCTGCGCGTCACCGCCTCGCTGGGCGTCTCCACCTTCCCGCACCACGCCGTCAACAGCGCGGAGCTGCTCGTGCGCGCCGCCGACCAGGCGCTCTACCGCGCCAAGGACGAGGGGCGGAACCGCATCTGCCTCTACGTCGCCTCCTCTCCCTTCGACCGGCTCACCCCTCGCTAGCCCGCTCCCCATCCTCCGCGTGGGTCAACATTGACCCGATTCATGGGTCGGGGTATGGAGGGACCCAGGGTGGTCGCAAGCCCCGGGTGCGGAAGCACCCGGTATCCATGGGGTTTGCGAGGTGGCGGACGTTGGCAGCGTCATTGCAAATGCTCGGGTCTCGGACCCAGGACGAGGTTGCCACTGGAACTGGCGCAGACACAGGGAGCGGTGCCACGCGGTCGGCTGCTGCTGGTGGACGACGAGGAATACATCCTGAAGTCCATCCGGCGGGTGCTCCGTCGCGGCGATTGGCAGATCGAGACGGCCTCTGATGCGGAGGAGGGCCTCAAGGCCCTCGAACGCTTCACGCCCGAGGTGGTCATCTCCGACTTCAGGATGCCGGGGATGAACGGGGTGGAGTTCCTCAGCCGGGTGAAGGCGCAGGTGCCACGGGCCCAGCGCATCATGCTCACCGGGCAGGCCGATCAGCAGGCCATCGAGGAGGCCATCAACCGGTCGGAGATCTTCCGTTTCATCTCCAAGCCTTGGAACGACAGCCATCTGGTGCTGACGGTCAAGAGCGCCTTCGAGCAGTACGCGCTCCAGGCGGAGAACGAGCGGCTGTTGCGGGTGACGCAGCAGCAGAACGAGGAGTTGCGGCGGCTCAACGCCGAGTTGGAGACGCGCGTGGCGTTGCGCACGCACCTGCTGAGCCAGGCCAAGCGCGAGTGGGAGCTGTCGTTCGACTCCATCGAGACGCCGCTGGCGGTGGTGCGGCGGGACTTCGGGGTGCGCCGGGCCAACCGGGCGTACACGGACCTGTCGGGGGACCGGCTCCGGGAGCCGCTCTCCGAGCTGTCCGAGGAGGGCGCCGAGCCGCGGTGCCACCAGCTGCTGTTCGACCGGGACACGCCGTGCCCGGGCTGCCCGCTGCCCGAGGCGCTGCAGAGCGGCAAGGGCGCGCGCGCGGAGATCAGCCAGCGGGGCCGCACCTACGCCATGGCGGCCTACCCGCTGACGACCGAGGGGCGTGCCGTGTGCTCCTACCGGGACATCAGCGACGAGCGCGAGATGACGCGCCGGCTCATCGACACGGAGAAGATGGCGGCGGTGGGCCAGCTCGCCGGGGGCGTGGCGCATGAAATCAACAACCCGCTGGGCGGCATCCTCGCCTTCGCGCAGTTGATGAAGCGCGACGAGGGCCGCAACGCCTCCGACATGGAGTCGTTGGACCTCATCGAGGAGAGCGCGCTGCGCTGCAAGCGCATCGTGGAGAGCCTGCTGAAGTTCAGCCGCCACAGCCGGACGGAGGATCGCCGCACCTTCCAGCTCAACAAGTGCGCGGAGGACTCGGCGGTGCTCTTCGGGGCCCAGCTCAAGGCGTACTCCAAGGTGAAGCTGGAGCTGCGCCTGGCGCCGGAGCTGCCGGAGCTGTTCGGAGACCCGAGCCAGCTGTCGCAGGTGATGCTCAACCTGCTGCAGAACGGGCTGCACGCGCTGCCCCCCTCGGGCGGCGTGCTGTCCCTGGAGACGGGGAAGGAGGGTGACCGGTGCTACTTCCGCGTCGCCGACACGGGCACGGGTATCGATGAGCGCTACCTGGGGCACATCTTCGAGCCGTCCTTCACCACCAAGCCGCCCGGCCAGGGCACCGGCCTGGGCCTGTCGATCGCCTACCGGATCGTCGAGGACCACGGCGGCATCATCAAGGTGGACACCCAGATGGGTGAGGGCTCGCGCTTCACCGTCTACATCCCCATTCCCCTGCAGCTCGAGAGGTTGCCATGACGCCACAGCCAGTTGCTGCCCCCGGCGCCAGGCGCGCCAAGATCCTGGTCGTGGATGACGATCCGATCGTCCTCAAGGCGGTCACGTCCATCCTCAAGCGGGAGGACTACCAGGTCGTCTCCATCGACGACGCCGTGGAAGGCCTGACGGCGGCGAAGGACCCGTCCATCGACGTGGCCGTCCTGGACATCAAGATGCCCAACCTGTCCGGCATGGACCTGCTGCGCGGAATCAAGGCAGCGCGTCCGGACGTGGAGGTCATCATGATGACGGCCTTCGCCACCGTGGAGACGGCGGTGGAGGCGGTGAAGGCGGGCGCGTACGACTACCTCACCAAGCCCTTCGAGAACATCGACGAAGTGAGCATGACGGTGGCCAAGGCCGCCGAGCGCAAGGCGCTGCGAGACAGGGCGCGGGCGCTGGAGGAGGCGCTCACCGCGCGCAACCAGTTCGAGGAGCTCATCGGCCAGTCGTCGCAGATGCGCGGCGTCTTCAAGCTGGTGGAGACGGTGAGCCACTCGACGGCCACGGTGCTCGTGCAGGGCGAGAGCGGCACGGGCAAGGAGCTGGTGGCCCGGGCCATCCACTACCGCAGCGCGCGCAAGGACAAGCCCTTCGTGGCCGTCAACTGCTCGGCGCTGTCGGACACGCTGCTGGAGAGCGAGCTGTTCGGCCACGTGAAGGGCAGCTTCACCGGGGCCACGTCCAACAAGAAGGGCCTCTTCGAGGCGGCCGACGGCGGCACCATCTTCCTGGACGAGATTGGCGACGTGCCTCCCGCCACCCAGGTGCGCCTGTTGCGCGTGCTGCAGGAGGGCGAGGTCAAGCGCGTGGGCGCCAACGAGCCGGTGAAGGTGGACGTGCGCGTCATCGCCGCCACGCACGTGGACCTGAACCGCGCCAAGGAGCAGGGCAAGTTCCGCGAGGACCTGTTCTACCGGCTCAACGTCATCACCATCGACCTGCCGCCGCTGCGGGACAGGCCCGAGGACGTGCCGCTGCTGGCGCACCACTTCCTCAAGCTGTACGCGGCGAAGGTGGACAAGCGGGTGACGGGCTTCACGCCGCGCGCGATGGAGGCGCTCACCTGCAACCGGTGGACGGGCAACGTGCGCGAGCTGGAGAACGTCATCGAGCGCGCGGTGGTGCTCACCTCGAAGGAGGTGCTGGACGTCGACGACCTGCCGCCGGGCTTCCAGGACGCGCCGCAGGCCGGAGCGCAGGTGGAGGTGTTCAGCCTGGCGCACCTGCCGTACGCCCAGGCGAAGCGGCTGGCCATGCGCGCCTTCGAGCGGCGCTACCTCACCGCGCTGCTCGAGAAGCACAACCACAACGTCTCCAGCGCCGCGCGCGCCGCGGGTGTGGATCGCTCCAACTTCCGCCGCCTGCTCAAGCAGTACGAGGTGGCCGGGCGCTCCATGAAGCGCGGCAAGGACGGAGAGGTCGACGACGACGCCCTCGAGGCCGCCTCCTGAGTGTCGAGGGCTGAGGAGCCTCAGCCTTCCTCCCCCGGCTCGCGGGAGCGCTCCGCGAGCTGGCGTTGGATGTCCTCGTAGCGCTCGGCCAGCTCCCGCTCGAGGCCGTTGTGCGTGGGCTGGTAGAAGCGCCGGCCCCGCAGGGCCTCCGGGAGGTAGTCCTCGGGGACGTAGTGGCCCTCGAAGTTGTGGGGGTACTTGTAGCCGGCGCCGTACCCCAGCGACTTCATCAGCTTCGTGGGCGCGTTGCGCAGGTGCAGGGGCACGGGCAGCGGCCCCCCTTCCGTGACGGCGGCGCGCGCCGCGGCGTACGCGGTGAGCACGGCGTTCGACTTGGGCGCCAGCGCCAGGTACGTCACCGCCTGGGTGAGCGGCAGGGTGCCCTCGGGCAGGCCCACCAGCTCGAAGGCCCGGAGCGCGTCCACCGCCACGCTCAGGGCCCGCGGGTCCGCGTTGCCGATGTCCTCCGAGGCGAAGATGACCATGCGCCGGAGGATGAAGACGGGGTCCTCGCCCGCCTCCAACATGCGCGTCATCCAGTAGAGCGCCGCGTCCACGTCCGAGCCCCTCATGGATTTGATGAAGGCGCTGATGACGTTGTAGTGCTCCTCGCCCGCCTTGTCGTACAGGAGCGCCTTGTGCTGCAGGGCCTCCTCGGCGCTGGCCTTGTCCACCCGGCTGCCCCCGTGCGCGGCCGCCGCCTCCAGCGCGGTGAGCGCCCGGCGCGCGTCGCCTCCCGAGGCCTGGACGATGAAGGTGAGGGCCTCGTCGTCCACCTGGACCCGGCCGCCAAGGCCCCTGGTGTCCACCACCGCCCGGCGTAGCAGCGCCACCAGTTCCTCCTCCTCCAGCCCGCGCAGGGTGACGACACGGGCGCGGGACAGGAGCGCGGCGTTCACCTCGAAGGAGGGGTTCTCCGTGGTGGCCCCGATGAGGGTGACGGTGCCCTTCTCCACGTGGGGCAGCAGCGCGTCCTGCTGCGCCTTGTTGAAGCGGTGGATCTCATCCACGAAGAGGAGGGTCCGCTGGCGGTGCATCCTCCAGCGCTCCTGGGCGCGGGCCACCGTCTCGCGGATGTCCTTCACCCCGGAGAGCACGGCGGAGAGGGACTCGAAGGCGGAGCCGGTGGAGTGGGCGATGACGTACGCCAGGGTCGTCTTGCCCGTCCCCGGGGGGCCCCAGAGGATGAGCGAGGGCACCTGGTCCTGCTGGATGGCCCGGCGGAGGAAGCGGCCCTCGCCCGTGAGGTGCTCCTGCCCGACGAAGTCCTCCAGGCGGGTGGGGCGCATCCGCTCGGCCAGGGGGGCGAGGGCGGCCTGGTCCTTCTGGCTCGCATGCTCGAAGAGGTCCATGGAGCAATCCTGGCGTCCGGGTCCCACGTGTCACAGGGTCATCGAAGCGGCCATTTCGTCCAGCGCTCCCCTGGCCGCCTGGACTAGAACCTGGACCCATCGTGCAGACCCTGTTGCTCGTCGCCAAGAAGGACAAGCCCGAAGCGGCGGAGCTGGCCGCTCGCATCCGGGAGCGCTACCCCACGCATGAGGTGCTGGGAGACCGGCTCCTGGCCCATACGCTCGGCTGGCCCCGGATCGACGACCGCGAGCTGGCCACCCGGGCGGACCTGGTGGTGGTGCTGGGCGGAGACGGCACCCTCATCCACGCCGCCCGGCTGCTGGACGGACGCCCCACGCCCATCCTCGGCGTCAACCTGGGCAGCCTGGGCTTCATGACGGAAATCCCCGTCGAGGAGCTGTTCCTCTCGCTGGACGAGGTGCTCGCCGGCCGCTTCAAGACGGAATCCCGGATGAAGCTCTGCTCGCGGCTGGTGCGCGACGGCAAGGTGCTGGTGCAGGACGAGGTCCTCAACGACGTGGTCATCAACAAGGGCGCGCTGGCGCGCATCGCGGACCACGAGGTGTCCGTCGAGGGCGTGCCCATCGCCACGTACAAGGCGGACGGCGTCATCCTGTCAACGCCCACCGGCTCCACCGCGTACTCGCTGTCCGCGGGCGGGCCCATCGTGCACCCCTCGGTGGACTGCACCGTGCTCACGCCCATCTGCTCGCACGCGCTCACCCACCGCCCCATCATCGTGCCGGCGGACCGGACCATCCGCGTCACCCTGGCCAGCGAGACGGCGGACACCTTCCTCACGCTGGACGGGCAGACGGGCCACGGCCTGCAGTGCGGCGACAGCATCGAGGTGGTGCGCTCGCCCAACCGGGTGAACCTGGTGCGCAACACCCGCGTGGGCTACTTCACCATCCTCCGGCAGAAGCTCCACTGGGGCGAGCGGTAGCGCGGGCGTGTTCCTCTTCCTGTCGAAGGTGTTGGATCTGCTGCTCGCGCCGCTCTCCTGGGGCCTGCTGCTGGGGCTGCTGGGCCTGCTGCTGCGCCGGAGACGGGCGCGGCTGGCGGCCGGGCTGCAGGGGCTGGGGCTGCTGGTGGTGTACGTCTTCTCGCTCGAGCCCACGGCCAATGGCCTGCAGCGGTGGGTGGAGGCGGGGGCGGTGTCCACGTACCGGCCGGACACGGTCTACGACGCCGTCATCGTGCTGGGCGGAGCGGTGGACGCGGACGCCACCGAGCGCTCGGGCCTGCCCGAGTACACCCACCCGGTGGAGCGCATCCTCCGCGGCTACGAGCTGCTGCGGCAGGGCAGGGCGCGCCAGGTGCTGCTGTCGGGAGGCACGCTGGACACGCGGCCCGGGGCGCTGGTGGAGGCGGACATCCTGGCGCGGCAGCTGCGGCTGTGGGGAATCGAGCCGGAGCGGATCGTCCTGGAGGGGCGCAGCCGCAACACGCGGGAGAACGCGGTGGAGTCCGAGCGCCTCATCCGGGAGAAGGGCTGGCAGCGGCTGGTGCTGGTGACGAGCGCGGCGCACATGCCGCGGGCGCTGGGCACCTTCGAGGCGGTGGGGGTGAAGCCGGACACGCTGGTGGTGGACGTGCGCGCGCACGACTGGCACCTGCACGGGACGTGGTGGCAGCCGCGGGCCTCCAACCTGTCGGCGGGGACGGACGCCCTGCGCGAGCTCTTCGGGCGCTTCGTCTACCGGCTGCGCGGCTGGGCCTGAGCTACGGGTGCGCGCTCACCGTGCTCGGGCAGTCCAGCACGTGCTTGCTGTCCTCGTGCTCCCCGTTGTCCTTCCTGGCGAGCTCCCGGGTGCCCCCGCGCAGCCGCTCGATGCGGCCGGTGGTGGTGGGGGCGATGGACTCGGCGGCGGCGAAGGCATCGCGCAGCACGTCCTGCGTGGTGCGGCCCTTGTCCGGAGAGACGCGGTACTTCGCGCCCTTGAACATGGTGTACCCGTCACCGCCGCCGGACATGTACGAGTTGGTGGCGAGCGAGTACGTGCGCTTCACATCCAACGGCTCGCCATTCACGGTGACGCGGACAATCCGGTCGCCGGGGGGGCGGCACACGTCGAAGGCGTACTGGATGCCGGAGACCTGGGGGAAGCGGCCGGGGTCCGTCTCCTCGGCGCTGCGGCTGACGCCGTGCTCGAGCGCCTGGCGCAGCACCGCGCCCGACACCTCGATGCTCACCACCGAGCCCGGGTAGGGGTGGATGGCCAGCACGTCGCGCCGGGTGAGCGGGCCCGGCCTCAGCACCGAGTCCGAGCGGATGGAGCCCCCGTTGATGAGCGCCACCTCCGCGCCAGCGGCCTTGCGGTAGGCGTCCGCGACGAAGGAGGCCAGGTTCGTCTCGTGGCTGCGGTTGGAGGCCTCGAGGGCATCCAGGGGCACCTGGGTGCGGCCCACGGGCTGGGACAGCTCGGCCATCATCGCGTCGTACTCGTGCATGGCCTGGGCGAAGGCGGGGTCCTCCGTCACCTCGGGCGTCACCGGCAGCACGTCGAAGTCCATGCTCTTGAGCTTGCCGCTCCGGGTGCCCACGTGCAGGGTGACGCGCCCCAGCTCCCGTGCCTCGGAGGACATCTTGATGATGGGCGTGCCGTTGGACACCGCCTGCATCATCACGTGCTCGTGGCCCCCGATGATGAGATCGATGGGGGCGCAGCGGGCGAGCACCTTGTCCTCGGCGACGAACAGGTGCGTGAGGCCGATGATGATCTGCGCGCCCTGCTTGCGCATCTGCGGCACCAGCTCGCGCGCCTTGGTGCACGTGTCCGTGAAGTACACGTCCGGCCCCGGCTTGGAGCTGTACTTCGTCTTGCCCAGCAGCACCCCGAAGATGCCCACCTTCACGCCGCCCACCTCGCGGATGACGAAGGGCGGGGTCTCGGCGAAGGTGCGGCCCGTCGACTTGTCCATGACGTTGGCGCCCAGCCAGGTGAAGCGGGACTCCTGGATGCGCTGGCGCAGCACGTCCGGGCCGAAGTCGAACTCGTGGTTGCCCAGCACCGCGAAGTCCAGGTCGAGCGCGTTCCACGCGTCGATCATCTGCTTGCCCTTGTGGAAGGTGGACTCCACGGAGGGCCCCAGCGTGTCACCGGCCATGAGGAACAGCGTGTTCGGCGACTCGGCGAGCACCTGCTTGCGCAGCGTGGACAGCCGCCCCAGCCCGCCCCGGGCCCCGAAGTCCACCGGGGTGAACTGGTACACGTCGTTGACGTGCAGCAGCGTGAGCGTGACGGTGGGTTCCTCGTCCTGCTCCGCCTCGGAGGCCGTGGTGTCGGCGGGTCCGGACTCCGCGGCCGAGGGAGACGTGGGAGCGCTCCGGGGCAGCGAGGCGCAACCAGCGGCGAGAAGCAGGGCGGCCAGCAGGGTGGCCAGGGGGCTCGGCGGGCGGAACGGGAGGGACATGGGTGTTCGTCTGGAAGTCCAATGTCCCATGTCCGGCCCGCTTGTGCATCCTTTCACGTGACCTCCCCGTGACGCGGTGTGCCGAGGCGCGTCTCCCTCCTCGCCCGGGAAGCGGCACGGGCCTCGGAGGCGCTTCACTACGGGTGGGGGACGGGGACGGAGATGGAGCACGCCGGCTCGCTCGGGGAGCGGCGCTCAGACGGTGTAGCGGCGCCCCTGCGCGAGCGGCTCGATGTTGCTCGCCCCGAGGTCGAAGTCATCCGGGTAGTGGATGAGGCGCATCTTCGCGCGCTGGGCGGCGGGCAGCGCGGCCAGCTTCTCGTAGGGCGTGTGCACGCCGTAGTTCGTCTCGTGCACCACGAGGTCCGCCTCGGAGAGCCAGGAGATGAGGCCCTCGTCGTAGGCGGTATCGGCGCTGTAGCCCAGGCAGCGTCCCCCGGCGCGGATGCGCAGGGCCGTGGTGGGCACGTGGTGGTACGTGAGGCGGCTCTCGATGGAGAAGGGCCCGAAGCGCACGGCGGCGTGGGTGGAGAGCGGGAGGGGCTCGAAGTAGTCCTCGAAGCCATGGCGCTGGGGCTCGCCGCCGGGCTTGCGGATGAGGTCCTCCATGCCCGCGGCGAGGTGGCCTTCCCAGAGCCGGCGCGTCACGTCCGGGTGGGCGAGCAGCTTCAACTTCCGTTTGAGGACGAAGAAGGAGAAGTAGCCGAGCCCCTCCACGCCCGAGCTGTGGTCCGCGTGCAGGTGGGTGAGGACGAGGCCCGACACGCGGTCCGCGTCCAGCTCCACGCCCGAGGAGAGGCTGGCCTCGCGCATCATCTTGCGGATGGGGTGGGGGCAGTCGATGAGCAGCACCTGGCCCTCGGCTTCGAGCGCCAGACACGAGGAGTAGTGCAGCGCGGAGAAGGCATCGCCAACGCCGAGGGTGACGAAGGACAGGCTCATCACGGGCTCCGGAGGGAGGGGGGAGGCAACCGCGAGCGCAGCTTGGCCGCGACGGCGGGCGGGCAGAAGTCGGAGACGTCCTCGCCGCGCGCCAGCTTCTCCTTGAGGCGGCTGCTGCTCACCTCGGCGAGGTGGGACTCGGCGGGGAGGAAGAGGGTGGCCAGGTCCGGGGCGAGCGCGCGGTTGGCCTGGGCCAGCGTCGTCTCGAACTGGGCATCCGTGGCGCCGCGCACCCCGCGCAGCAGCACGCTGGCGCCGATGGCCCGCGCGTAGTCCACGATGAGGCCCTCGGTGCTGGCCACGGTGACGTTGGGGTGGAGCGACACCACCTCGCGCAGCAACTCCACGCGCTCGGCCACGGTGAGGAGGGTGCGCTTCTCGGGGTTGATGGCCACCACCACCACGACATGGCCGAAGAGGCGCGCGGCCTGACGGACGACGGAGAGGTGGCCGGCGGTCACCGGATCGAAGCTGCCCGCGTAGACGGCGATGGTCATCACGACACCTCCGGGTGAGCCCCGGGCTCGAGCGTCCGGGGAGGATGGAAGGTGAGGGCCACCCAGACGACGGCCAGGGCGCAGACGGCCGCCGAGAGCGTGAAGTGCCACGCGTAGCCGAAGGCCTGGGCGCTGAAGCCACTGATGGCCGCGGCGGCGCCGGTGGCGAGCACCACGAGCGAGGCCTGCAGCGTGTAGTCGGACGCGGCGTGCTCCGGGCGGCACTGGTCCATCATCACCGTGAAGAGGGTGGCGGTGGCCATGCCGCTCGCCAGGTGTTCCACGCCGCAGACGAGGGCGAGCACGGGCACGGAGGCTCCGAGCGCGGCCAGGGCGTAGAGGAGCACCGCCGCCGCCTGCAGGATGCCGAAGATGAGCAGCGCGCGCCGCTGTCCCAGCCGGTTGACGAGCGCCCCGCCGATGAGCGCGCCCAGCAGGCCCGTGGTGAAGCCCACGACGCCGAGCATCCACCCCACCTGGGCCAGCTCCAGCCCCGTGTCGACGAGGAAGGTGCGCAGCATGCCCGTCGCCAGGTGCTCGCCCGCCTTGAAGAGGGCGAGCAGGGTGAGCCACGTGCCCGCGCCGGGACGCCGCGCCCAGGACAGCAGGGACTCGCGGAGCCAGGGCCCGAGGTGCACGGCCTCGTGTCCGGAAGCGGGGGAGGGGGGCTCGTGGAACAGGGCCACCGGCACCGTGGCCACGAGCAGCATCGCGCCCATGCTCAGCAGGGTGGCGCGCCAGCCCAGGGTGTCGATGAGGATGAGCATCAACCCGCCGCCGAGAATCATTCCCACGCGGTAGCCGGCCACCTGGATGCCGTTGCCCCAGCCGCGCTCGTGGCGCTCCAGCAACTCCACCGCGAGCCCGTCCGTGGCCACGTCCTGCGTGGCCGCCAGCAGGTTGACGAGCAGCACGGCCCCGAGGAGGACGGGGATGCCCACCGTGCCCTCGGGAAGGGCGAGCCCCAGGAGCAGCGCCGCCGAGAGGAACTGCAGCGGGAGGATGTAGCCGCGCCGCCGGCCCAGGCGCTCCGAGCCGTACCGGTCCATGAGCGGCGCCCAGAGGAACTTGAGCGCCCACGGCAGCGCGAGCAGGTTGGCCAGGCCGATGTCCGGCAGCGACATGCCCTGCTTGCGCAGCAGCACGGGCAGCGTCTGGGTGAAGAAGCCGAAGGGCAGGCCCTGCGAGAGGTAGAGGCTCGTGAGCAGCCCGAGCTTCATGGGGGTATTCAGCGAGGTCTTCACGTGCCCTCCGGGGACTCCGCCGCGTCGAGCAGCCCCGCGGCCATGCGTTTCACTGTACCCGCGGCGGAGCCCGGAGGCGTGAGGCCCGGTGCCGCCGTCGAGAGGACGAAGTAGCCCTGCACCGCCGCGAAGAGGCCCGCCGCCACCGCCCGCGCCCTCCGGCGGCCGATGACCGCGCCCACCAGCTCCTCCAGGAGCGCGAGGTCCGCGCGCACCACCTTCTCGTACGCCGCGCGCACCTCCGGCTGCCGCACGGCCTCGGCGCTGATGGTCACCCACGCGGCCACCGAGGAGGGGTCCGCGTCCTCTCCCGTGGCCAGGAAGGCGTCGAGGAACGCGTCCACCTGGGCCCGGGCTCCGCCCTTCACCCGCTCCAGCCGCGTCTTCACCCGCTCGCGCACGCGCCCCGCGAGCTGCTCCACCAGCGTCAGGAGGATCTCCTGCTTCTCCGTGAAGTGGTAGTGCACCAGCCCCGGGCTGAGCCCCGCCGCCCTGGCGATCTCCGCGATGGACGCTCGCTCGTAGCCGCGCTCGGCCATGACGCGCAGCAGCCCCTCGACGATCTGCTGCCGGCGCTCCTCCGTGTTCGATGGGCGGGCCATCCGCGGCTCCATTTCTAGGTTGGTTAACCAACTTATAAGCCCGTGGACCCACGGCGTCAACCGGGACTGGGGGTCAACGCCCGTGGGCCGGGCCGCGGGCGTCAATAGTCATAGTCGAAGGCGTAGCGCTCCCAGTCGAGCTCCCTCAGGCTCTTCATCACCGAGGGGTCGATGGGGAAGGCGAACTCGTCCTGGAACCAGAGCACGGCCAGCCCCGAGTAGTCCTTGGCGGGGTCCCGGGCCTCGTAGTGCGAATAGAAGCGGGCGATGCAGGCCACGGAGGGGAGGGGCATCGGTGGAGTGCTTCGGGCGAACGGGGGCCGTGGGTCCTCGAGGGGCCGCTCGGGAGGAGGGATCAAGTAGGGCTTGTGCCCATGGAAGTGCTTGCGTGCACCCTCCAGGATGCGTTCGACGAAACGCGGGTTGTCCTCCCGTTGCGGGATTCCCGCCACCAGTCCCTCGTACACCAGTGACTGCTCGAGGAATCGCAAGTGGATGTTCCGGCCCGATACCAGCTCTATCGTGTTTTGTTTCGCCAAGGTTTCTCCCAGGGAACGGACCGTACCGCCATGTGCTCGGCGCTCAGTAGGACAACAGCGCGCAGACCTTCTCGCGGCCCAGCCGCTCGCGCCCGGGCAGGAAGTCCAGCGAGATGAGGACGCTGAAGCCCACCACCTCACCGCCGAGCTTCGTCACCAGCCGGGCCGTCGCCTCCGCGGTGCCGCCCGTGGCCAGCAGATCGTCCACGATGAGCACCCGGTCTCCGCGGCCCACGGCGTCCTCGTGGAGCTGCAGCCCGTCGGCGCCGTACTCCAGCGAGTAGCGCTCCGTCACCGACTTGTAGGGCAGCTTCCCCGGCTTGCGCGCCGGAGCGAAGCCCGCGTGCAGCGCCAGGGCGATGGGCGCGCCGAGGATGAAGCCGCGCGCCTCCACCCCCACCACCTTGTTGATGTGGCGGCCCCGGAAGGGCGCGGCCATGGCGTTCACCACCCGGCCGAAGAGGTGCGGATCCGCCAGTACCGGCGTCACGTCCTTGAAGAGGATTCCCGGCTTGGGGAAGTCCTGCACGTCGCGGATGCGGGCCTTCACGTCCTCGACGAGGTTGGAGTCATGACCGGGGATGAAGAGAGGAGGGGTGTTGCTCATGGGAAGAGCTCCGGGTTGACGCAGTGAGGGGGCTTCCGCCCTTCCAGCGCGGCGAGGAGATTATCCACCGCCATGGAGGCCATTCGTCCACGGGTGGCGTGGCTGGCGCTCGCGATGTGGGGGGCGAGCAGGACGTTGGGAAGGGTCATCAACGGGCTGTCGGAGGGCAGGGGCTCCGGGTCCGTCACATCCAGCGCGGCGCCGCCCAGGTGGCCCACGGGGATGCGCCGGGCGGTACAGGCCGCCACATCGATGTTGTCGTACCCCACCGCCACGTTGCTGACGGCCCGGAGGCGGTGGGCGCCGTCGAGCAGGGGCTCGTCCACCCGGTCGGTCAGCAGGGTGATGAGCCCGTCCACCTCCCGGGCCTCCGAGAGGAGGACGTCGCGTGGGGGAGGCAACTGCTCTTCCCACACCCGGAGTGAGACCTGAGCGGCCAGCCGGGCCAGCGCGTCTCCGGGAAGTTGTCGCGTGACGAAAACTCGGGGGCGGGTGGGGCGTTCCATTTCGACCGCCAATGCTCGCACAGCCGCGAGCCGTGCGGTGGATGACCGAGCAACCATCGCCCGTTCATCGACGTGCATTTTTCCCACGACGGAGGCTGCCCCGTCTGTGGTAATCGAATGGATTCCCCTCGCCACCGGGGGGGAAGGGACTTGCGAGACCGTGCCCTCCACCGCCGACAACCGAGAAGCCTCTTTCCCGCCTGATGGCCAGTGGCTGCGCGCCCTCAAGGCGGAAGTTCAGCCCACCACCTTCAAGAAGGGCCGCGAAGTCGCCGAGACGCGCCGCGTCTTCGGGCTCCAACGGGAGGGAGATCTCATCCGCGCCCAGGTGGCCGGTTCCTCCTCGCCCCAGGCGCGCTACGACGTGTCGCTCGAAGTGGGCAACGGCAAGCCCACCTCCAAGTGCACCTGCCAGTCGTGGAACGTCTACGGGCCGCACTGCAAGCACGTGGTGGCCGCGGCGCTCGTCTACGCCGCTCGGCTGCGCGCGTCGATGATCGCCTCCTCGGCCGCCGCCGCGTCCGCTGCCTCGGCCGCCGCCTCCGCGCCCAAGCCCGCGGCCAACACGGTCGACGCCGCTCCCGAGGAGTCCCCGGTGGACGGCGAGACGGATGCCGACCCGGAGGTTCCCATCCCCTCGGCGGACTCGCCCCTGATGGACGCGGTGAGCCTCCCCGCGCTCGCCAAGGTGGAGAGCTGGCTGGGCCTCTCCGCGCTGCCAGACTACGAGTTCCTCTACCGGCTCACGCCCTCCAACACGGGCCCCGGTGGCCGTCACTGGCTGATGGACGTGCGCCGCCAGGACGCGCAGATGAAGGGGCCCGTGCACATCAAGCGCATGCTCCAGGCCGGCACCCGCATCGCCCCGGCCGACGAGCGCGTCTTCATCCTGCTCGCCAGGCACGAGCAGCGGTACGACTCGCGCATCGTCCTCTCCGACGAGGACCTGTGCGAGATGTTCGAGTTCCTGCGCCAGCGCCGCGTCATCTATCGCGGCACCGCGCTGCTCTTCTCGGACGAGCCGGTGCGGCCGCAGATCCACCTCGAGTCCCGCCCGGACGGCGCCACGGCCCGCATCGAGCTGCTCATGCCGGATGGGACGAGCCTGGCCCTCAAGGACGCGATCCTGCTGGCGGGCATGCGCACGTACATCATCACGGCGCAGACGCTCTCGCCGGTGGAGCCGGACCTGCCGCCTCGCCTGGTGCGCAAGTGGTTGCTGGAGCCCACCATGTCGTTCCCGGTGGGGCAGTTGGACCGGGTGCTCACGTTCTTCGCCGCCCACCTGCCGCGCTTCCAGATGGCGCTCAAGGCGGACGACATCGACGTGGACGAGTCCGTGGAGCCCCGCTTCCTGCTCACGCTCGAGGGCACGCCCGAGCGCGTGAAGGTGCAGCTGGCGGCGCGCTACGGGCAGACCACCGTGCCCGTGTCGCCCACGGCCTCGCACCTGGGCTACGCCAGTGGCGTGGGCACCGATGGCCGCAAGCTGTACCGGCGCCGCGAGGAACTGGAGCGCGCCGCGGGCAAGCGTCTGCAGGAACTGGGCATGCGCTACGACAGCCACACCCACGCCTACGAGGCGAGCGGTGACGGCGCCATCGAGTTCTGGGCGCGGGGGCTCGCGTCGCTGCCCGAGGACTGGGAGCGCTACGGTGTGCAGGCCCCCAAGGTGCGCCTGCGTCCCAAGCTGCGTCCGCGCATCCGCGTGGGCATGAGCGGGGTGAGCTGGTTCGAGCTGGATGCCGAGTTCGTCACCGATGATCAGGCGGTGGACCTGGGCGCGGTGCGCATGTGGCTCGACTCGGGCCGCCGCTTCGTGCCCCTGAAGGACGGCACCTATGCCGAGGCGGACCTCGCGGAGATCAAGCGTGCCGCGGACCTCCTGGAGGAGGCCGGCGCCATGCCGGGCCGCACCCGCACGCGCCTGCCGCTGCATCAGGCCGTCGCGTTGGATCTGCTCGTCGAGCTCGGTGAGTTCACCGAGGTGGAGGCCAAGGCGCGCAAGGCGATGTCCGAGCTGCGCGACACCAACGGCGTGCCCAAGGTGGCGCTGCCCGAGGGTCTCCAGGCCACGCTGCGCCACTATCAGGAGGCGGGCCTGTCCTGGCTGTGGTTCCTGCACCGGCACGGGCTGTCCGGCATCCTCGCGGACGACATGGGTCTCGGAAAGACGATCCAGTCCTTGAGCCTGCTGCAGAAGGTGGCCAACGACGAGGGCCGCAAGCCGTCGCTCGTGGTGGCGCCCACCAGCGTGCTCGCCAACTGGGAGCGCGAGGCCGAGCGCTTCACCCCGGGCCTCAAGACGGTGGTGTGGCACGGGCAGGACCGCAAGGAGCGCGTGGAGGATCTCAAGGGCGCGGACCTCGTGCTCACGTCCTACGCGCTGGTGCGCAGGGATCTCGAGGCGCTCAGCGAGGTGGGCTTCCGCTACGTCATTCTCGACGAGGCGCAGAACATCAAGAACGCGGACAGCGCCACGGCGCAGGCCTGCAAGTCGCTGCCGAGCGACACGCGGCTCGCGCTCACGGGTACGCCGCTGGAGAACCGGCTCAGCGAGCTGTGGAGCCTCTTCGACTTCCTCATGCCGGGCTTCCTCGGCAGCGCGGAGGGCTTCAGCGACCGCTTCGAGCAGCCCATCCAGGTGGCCAACGACAGCAACGTGCGCGACCGCCTGCGCCGCCGCATCCAGCCCTTCATCCTGCGCCGTCTGAAGACGGAGGTGGCCAAGGATCTGCCGCCCAAGACGGAGAGCGTGGCGTGGTGCGAGATGGAGCCCGGGCAGGCGGCGCTCTACCGCGAGGTGCTCGAGGAGAGCCGCCGCAAGGTGAACGAGTCCATCGAGAAGATGGGCTTCAAGCGCAGCCGCGTCTCCATCCTCGCGGCGCTCATGCGCCTGCGCCAGGTGTGCTGCGATCCGCGCCTGCTCAAGATGCCTCCGGGGACGCTGCTGCCCAACAGCGCGAAGCTGGAGCGCTTCGGCCAGCTGGTGGACGACCTCGTGGCCGAGGGCCACCGTGCGCTCGTCTTCAGCCAGTTCACCGAGATGCTGGAGCTGCTCAAGGGCGAGGCGGACCGCCGGGGCCTGCGCTACCTCTACCTGGACGGCCGGACGAAGGACCGCATGGGCAAGGTGGACGAGTTCAACCGTCCGGACGGGCCTCCGCTCTTCTTCATCAGCCTCAAGGCGGGTGGTACGGGCCTCAACCTCACCGCGGCCGACTACGTCATCCACTACGACCCCTGGTGGAACCCGGCCGTGGAGGACCAGGCGACCGACCGGACCCACCGCATCGGCCAGACGCGCGCGGTCATCAGCTACAAGCTCATTACGCGCGGCACTGTGGAGGAGAAGATTCTCAGTCTCCAGAAGCGCAAGAAGGATCTGGCCGCGGGTGTTCTCAGCGCGGATGGAGACTTCGGCAAGCTGCTGACGGAAGACGACATCGTCGACCTCTTCCAGGGCGAGTGACCCGGGAGGGCTACAAGAGAGTCCGACTCCTCACATCACCCTCCGTGCATGCAAGCTGCCGCACGAGCCTCGGGACGGAACGCTTGTGCAGTGTCAGAGCCCACTGCTAGGTTGTTCAGGTACGGTCCGAATGGCGAAGGAGGGCACCGTGCTGCTGGGCTTGCGCATTTCGAATGTGGCGGTGATTGAGGAGGTGGAGGTGACGTTCGGGGCCGGCCTGACCGTGCTCACGGGCGAAACGGGCGCGGGCAAGTCCATCCTGGTGGACGCCCTCGGGCTGCTGCTGGGCGGGCGGGCGGATGCGGACGCCATTCGCGCGGGCTGCGACGAGGCCTCGGTGGAGGGCGTCTTCGAGCGCACCCCGGTGCTGGCCACCCGGATGGAGGAGCTGGGCGTGCCGGACCTCGGGGACGAGGTGCTGGTGCGCCGCGTGGTGGGCCGCAACGGCCGCGCCAAGGCCTACATCAATGGTTCGCTGGTGACGGTGGGCGTGCTGGCGCGCTTCATGCGCGGCACGGTGGACATCGCCGGCCAGCACGAGCACGTGAGCCTCTTCGACGCCGGGCTGCACCGGGTGCTGCTGGACCGCTACGGGCGGCTGGAGGAGCAGCTCGCCGCCTATGGCCGGGACTACGCGGCGGTGGCGGAGGTGGTGTCGCGCATGGAGGCGCTGGGCGGGGACGAGTCCCGGCTGCGCGAGCGTGCCGAGTTCCTGCGCTTCCAACTGGATGAGATCACCCGCCTGGACCCGGAGTCGGGCGAGGACGTGCGGCTGGATGCCGAGCGGCGCCGGCTGGCGGGCTCGGAGAAGCTCAAGCGGCAGGGCGCCGAGGCGGAGCAGCTGCTGTCCGGCGAGGAGTCGAGCGCGATGGAGACGGTGGGCCGCGCGCTGGGGCTGGTGACGGAGGCGGCGAAGTGCGACGCCACGCTGGCGCCGGTGGCGGAGTCGCTGGGCTCGGCCCTCGCGGAGCTGGAGGAGGCGCAGCGCCGGCTCGGCCGGTACGTGGAGGGGCTGGAGTCCGACCCGGCCCGGCTGAGCGAGGTGGAGGATCGCCTGGACGCGCTCAAGCGGCTGTGCCGCAAGCACGCCACCACGCTGGACGGGGTGCTGCAGAAGCGCGACGCGCTGGAGGCGGAGCTGTCCACGTTGGACAACCGGCAGGAGGTGCTGGAGCAGCTCGCCCGGGAGCGCAAGGCCGCGGAGGAGCGGGCGCGCCGCAGTGGCGAGGCCCTGTCTCGGGCGCGTGCGGCGTGCGCCGTGTCCTTCGGGACGCAGGTGCGCGAGGGCCTGGGGATGCTCGCGCTGGGCAAGGCCGCCTTCGAGGTGCGGGTGACGCCCGGCACCCAGCTCAAGTCCGAGGGCCTGGACGAGGTGGAGTTCTTCTTCAGCGCCAACCCGGGTGAGCCTGCCCGGCAGCTGGCCAAGGTGGCGTCCGGTGGTGAGGCCTCGCGCCTGCTGCTGGCCCTCAAGCGTGCACTGGCGGACAGTGACGGTTGCGGCTGCTACATCCTGGACGAGGCGGACTCGGGGGTGAGTGGCGCCATCGCGGACGTGGTGGGCCGGATGATTCGGGACGTGAGCGGGCACCGTCAGGTGCTGTGCATCACCCACCTGCCGCAGGTGGCGGCCTACGCGGACGCGCACCTGCTCATCCGCAAGGGGCTCAAGGGCGAGCGGACCGTCTCGGAGGTGGTGCCTCTGGAGGCGGGGGCCGCGCGCACCCAGGAGCTGGCGCGGATGATGTCCGGTGTCGAGGTGACGCGGGAGGCCTTGGGAGCGGCCGAGGCCCTGGTGCGCTCGGCCCATCGGGCATCCGGGCCCCCCCGGGCCCGGAGGGAGCCGGCCCCGGACGGCGGCCCCCGGACCCGGCTGCGCCGCAGTGCGTAGCCGGGTACGTGCAACGCCTCCTTGCTCCGATAGAGTCCCTCACATAGCATCCAGCCCGTGTCCAGAACCGCAGGGCAGACCGCGGCTCCCCGCATGAAGGTCGTCTCGGCCGGCCTCACGGATGTGGGGCGTAAGCGCAACCATAATGAAGACAGTTTCCTGATCGACGACGAGCTGCAGCTCTACGTCGTCGCGGATGGTATGGGCGGCCATGCCGGGGGCGGTACCGCCTCGCGCATCGCCGTCGAGACCATCGACAAGGAACTGCGACGGGCCCGTGAAGGTCGGGACAACCCGTTCGTCACCACCTCCAACCTGCAGGACGCGCTCCTGCCGGATGCCTTGCGTACGGCGGTGGAGAGGGCCTGTCTGGCCATCTTCACCACCGCGCAGGAGGATCCGCGCCTGTCGGGCATGGGGACCACGGTCATCTCGCTCGTCGTGCGCGACAACCAGGCGTTCTTCGCGCACGTCGGCGACAGCCGCGCCTACCTCGTCCGGGGTCCCCTCATCCAGCAGATCTCCGAGGACCACTCGCTGGTCAACGAGCAGATCAAGGCCGGGATGATCACCCCCGAGGAGGCCAAGCACTCCCGCTACAAGAACATCATCACGCGCTCGGTGGGCTTCGAAGAGGAAGTCCAGGTGGACGTGATGGGGGTGGTGGCGGAGCCAGGAGACGTCTTCCTGCTGTGCTCGGACGGTCTCGCCAACATGGTGGAGGACCGGGAACTGCACGAAGCGGTGCAGGCCTCCGCCAGCCTCGCCGACGTTCCCAAGCGGCTCATCGACCTGGCGAACGAGCGGGGCGGCGACGACAACATCACCGTCATCGTCGTTCAGGTTTCAGCCTGAAATCAGGGCGCTCCGAGAGGGCGCCTGGAATTGTTCCACGCGACTGGACGTGGAACGTCGGGTGTCGTGTGTCCTTACTTGACACCCTGAGAAGTCGGGTGGTAGCTGCCCAAACGATTCCTGTGTCCTGAGAGGCACGATGGATGACGGATGGGCGGGTGTCGGGGCGTGGGGGAGATGAAGCGCACTCGGGCATGACCTAGATTCGGGCCCCGGGTTCGCACGCCGAAGCGCTGAGGCGCACAAGGGAGCTGGCATTGGCGAAAAAGTCCTACACCCTGATCGTGGTCCCGGACCACGAATCACCGGTCAAGCGCTACCGCGTGCAGAAGTCGCTGTTCCTCCAGGTGGGAGGCGGCCTTCTGCTGCTGGCGGGGTTGGCCCTGGGGGCCACCCTTCACTACTTCCAGGTGGCTCGGGACGCGGCGGAGAATCGGATTCTTCGTGAGGAGAACCTGACGCTGCGCGGGCAGTTGAAGTCGGTTCGGGAGCGCATCGAGCACATCGGCTCCACGCTGGATCGGGTGGAGCGGTTCGACCAGAAGCTGCGGGCCATCACGCTGCTGTCGGATCCGCAGCGCAACCTGGCCATGGGCCCGGTGGAGCCGGAGCCGGGGGTGGGTTCTCCGGCGGCGGAGACGGCGTTCTCCGAGCTGTCGAACATGGAGTCGCCCAAGGCGCTGACGGGGAAGTTGGATCGGCTGAGCGCCGAGGCCACCCGGCAGGAGCAGAGCCTCCACGAGCTGCAGGCCTACTTCCAGGACCAGAAGTCGTTGCTGGCCTCCACGCCGTCGCTGTGGCCGACGCGCGGCTGGGTGACGAGCGACTTCGGTTCGCGGTTGGATCCGTACACGGCGGACCGGGTGATGCACGCGGGCATGGACATCGCGGCGCCGCACGGCAAGGACGTCTTCGCGCCGTCGGACGGCACGGTGGTGTTCGCGGGCCTGGAGGGCGGTTACGGCAACGTGATCGTCATCGACCACGGCTACGGCATCAAGACGCGCTACGGCCACCTGGCGAAGATCCTGGTGAAGGCGGGTGACCGGGTGAAGCGGGGCGGGCTGATCGCGGCGGTGGGCAACACGGGCCGCTCGACGGGCCCGCACCTGCACTACGAAGTGCGCGTGAACGGCATCCCGCAGAACCCGCGCAAGTTCATCCTCGAGGAGTAACGAGGCGCGTGAGTGAGCCCCCTCTCCCTCTGGGAGAGGGTGGGGTGAGGGTCATCGGGCCTTCACCCCTTTCGCATTTTCAGGACTCCGAGCGTCCGGGAACGAACCCGCCGAGCTGGAGCCGCCGCTGCTGCAGCCCCCCCGCGTTCCCCATGCGCTCCAGCGTATAGGCGCGCTCGAGCTCGCCCCACACGAGAGGCCCCAGCACCTGCCAGTGGGTGGGCTGCTCGATGGTGAGCTCCAGCAGGGCGAGCGTGAAGTCGGGAGCCTCGGCGCCCGCGGGCAGCGCGGCGCGAGCATCCGCGGAGAGCCGGGAGCGGGTGGGCTCGCGCAGGGCCTCCGTCACCGAGAGGCCCGAGGTGGGCACCAGCAGCACGGCGAAGTTGTCCCCGTGCAGCCGGATGAGCTTCGCGCCGGGGAACTGGGCGCGCAGGGACTCCACCACGGCCCGCAGCATCGCATCGCCGGCGGGGAAGCCGTGGCGCGCGTTGACGTGGATCATCCCCTTCACGTCGGCGATGAGCGCGCCCAGCGTCCAGCCCGCGTGGTGGGCGTGGGTGGAGAGGTCGAACTCCTCCTTGAGGAGCGTGCCCTGGGTGAGGGCGAGCGGATTGAGCGCGCCCGTGGCGTCCGGCACGCCGCGGCGGGCGTGCTCCTCGTCGAGCAGGCGCTGGAGCGCGACCTTCACGGGCTCGGGCGAGCGCTGCACGAGCCGGGGGTAGAGGGTCACCAGCGCGGTGGCCATGGCTTCGTCGATGGCGTAGGGCATGGCCGTTCTTTAACCGCGAGGGGAGGGCTAGGTCACCTTGTGCGCGGTGACGGTGACCTCGTCGCGGTCGTGGTAGAGCTGGCGCATCGTCAGCCCCTGCCAGCCGCCCTCCTGCGTGAGGATGTGCCGCACGCGCACGAGGAGGGGGTTCTTGTCCTTCATGGGCAGCTTGATGTTGGCCACCAGGTGCGAGGCCCAGCCGCGCCGGCCCCACTTGGCCAGCAGTTGCGCCACCTCGATGGGCCGCCAGGCCATGTCGCAGAAGAGCCAGTCGGCGGGCTCCTCGGGGGCGTAGGCGAAGGCGCTCTCCTGGATGTGCTCCACGCGGGGCTGCCGGGCCAACTCGGGCATGAGCTTCGCCGGGTCCACGGCAATCACCCGGGCTCCGCGGGCCACCAGCCGCTGCGTCCACCCGCCCGGCGCCGCGCCGAGGTCCACGCACACCTCACCCCGGCCCGGCTCGAAGGGGAGGTTGACGAGCGCCTCCTCCAGCTTCATCGCCGCGCGGGAGGGGGAGTCGGCCGAGCGCCGCATGCGCTGACGTCCACCCGGCGAGAGCGACAGGGCCTCGCGCGCGGGCACGGAGCCCACCAGCACCACCCCGGGGGCCACACACAGCTCGACGAGCGTGGCGCCGGCCTCGCGGGCCCGCCACGTCTCCTCCAGCAGCCGCTCCGGGGGCAGCCGGGCCCGCACCGCCTCGAGCAGGGCATCCGCCTCGTCCGCCATCCGGTTGCCGGCCGGGCTGTCCGGGGTGAAGGACTGGAGCACGAGCGAGCCGCCAGGCACCGCCTCGAGCACCCGGGCGGAGATTGTCTCGGCGAGCTGCTCGGGAGGTTGATCGGACGGCAGGGAGGTCTGCACGCGGATGCCCGTGCGGGCGAAGACGGGGGGCTCGGTGGGGCGCTTCTCGCTCTCCACGAGCACCTCGCCGAGCAGCCGGGGGGAGGCTCCCGCCCATGCCAGCTCCTCGAACAAGTGGGGCTCGAAACCGGCGCGGCAGGTCCACAGCCACCGCCCGGGTTGAGAAGGGAGGGTGACCGCTGGTATGGGCGGTGACTTCACCCGGGGTGGAACCGCGGGAAGTGGCACGGGCGCCGGCTTCGCCCCCCGAGCAGGGGGGGGGCCCTTTTGAGGGCGGGGAGCAGGGCGCCTTGCGGGACGATGGGTCTCTTTTCGACGGGAGGGCATTGCGTGGCCTCGGTTCCGCTTTACTCTGTCCTGCCGCTCGCGCGGCGGCCAATCAGGTGGAATGACGCGGGAGAAACGCATGGTTTCCTTCCTGCATCCCACCTACAATCCAGGGATTTCCCTTCACTCGCCGCGTCCCTTCGAGGATTCTCCGGCGAGAGAGTCAGAATCGCATGATCGAATGGACGCTGAAGAAGATCATCGGGACGAAGAATGAGCGCGAGCTCAAGAAAACGTACCCGAAGGTAGCCCGCATCAATGAGCTGGAGAGCAAGATGCGGGCGCTCAAGGATGAGGATTTCCCCGCCGCCACCGCACGGATGAAGCAGGAGGTGGCCAACGGCCGCCCGCTGGACGAGCTGCTGTACGACGCCTTCGCCATCACGCGCGAGGCCGCCCGCCGGGTGATCGGCCAGCGGCACTACGACGTGCAGATGATCGGTGGCATGTTCCTCCACCAGGGGTGCATCGCGGAGATGCGCACCGGTGAGGGCAAGACGCTCACCGCCACGCTGCCCTCGTACCTCAACGCCCTGTCCGGCCGCGGCGTGCACGTGGTGACGGTGAACGACTACCTCGCCCGGCGCGACGCCGAGTGGATGGGCCGTGTGCACCGCTTCCTGGGCATGACCACCGGCTGCATCCTCCACGAGCTGAACGACCGTCAGCGCCAGGAGTCCTACCGGGCGGACATCACCTACGGGCAGAACAACGAGTTCGGCTTCGACTACCTGCGCGACAACATGAAGTTCCGCCTGCAGGACTACGTCCAGCGCGAGCTGAACTTCGCCATCGTGGACGAGGTGGACTCCATCCTCATCGACGAGGCCCGCACCCCGCTCATCATCTCCGGCCCCACCGACGACACCACCGACAAGTACTACAACGTCGACAAGGTGATTCCGGGCCTGGTGCCGGACCAGGACTACATCCTGGACGAGAAGCACAAGTCGGTGTCCCTCACCGACTCGGGCATCGAGAAGATCCAGCAGCGGCTGAAGATCAACAACCTCTACGATCCGGGCGAGATCGAGACGCTCCACCACGTGGAGCAGGCCCTGCGCGCGCACACGCTCTACAAGCGTGACCGCGACTACGTGGTGCGCGACGGCGAGGTCATCATCGTCGACGAGTTCACCGGCCGCCTCATGGCGGGCCGCCGCTGGTCGGACGGTCTGCACCAGGCCGTCGAGGCCAAGGAAGGCGTGAACATCGAGAACGAGAACCAGACGCTGGCGACCATCTCGTTCCAGAACTACTTCCGTATGTACTCCAAGCTCTCGGGCATGACCGGCACCGCCGACACCGAGGCCGAGGAGTTCTCGAAGATCTACAACCTCGAGGTCCGGGTGGTACCCACCAACCGGGCGATGATCCGCAAGGATCAGGACGACGTCGTCTACAAGACCGAGCGCGAGAAGTTCGAGGCGGTGGCCAAGGACATCGTCGAGCTGCACAAGAAGGGGCAGCCGGTGCTGGTGGGTACGGTGTCCATCGCCAAGAGCGAGGTGGTGGCCAACTTCCTCAAGAAGCAGGGCATCCCCCACAACGTGCTCAACGCGAAGCAGCACGAGCGCGAGGCGGAGATCGTCGCGCAGGCGGGCCGCAAGGGCGCCGTCACCATCTCCACCAACATGGCCGGCCGCGGTACGGACATCCTCCTGGGCGGCAACCCCGAGGTGATGGCCAAGTCCGAGGTGGGCCCCGAGCCGCAGCCTCCCGCCGTGACGACGGGGCCGGACGGCCAGCCGACGGCGGAGATGACGGCCCACCAGCAGGCGCTCGCCGAGCACAAGCAGCGCTTCGAGACGGTGCTGGCCCGGTACAAGGAGCAGACGCAGAAGGAGCGCGAGGAAGTGGTGGCCGCCGGTGGCCTCTACATCATCGGCACCGAGCGCCACGAGTCGCGCCGCATCGACAACCAGCTGCGTGGCCGCGCCGGCCGCCAGGGTGACCCGGGTGGCAGCCGCTTCTACCTGTCGCTCGAGGACGACCTGATGCGCATCTTCGGGTCCGAGCGCATCTCGGGCCTGATGGAGCGCCTGGGCATGGAGGAGGGCGAGGTCATCGAGCACGTGTGGCTCAGCCGCGCCATCGAGAGCGCCCAGCGGCGCGTCGAAGGACACAACTTCGACATCCGCAAGAACCTGCTCGAGTACGACGACGTGATGAACCAGCAGCGGCGCACCATCTACAAGCTGCGCCGCAAGGTGCTGGCCGCCGGTGCCGGCATCCCGCTGGTCGAGTACGACGAGGACAAGAAGACCCGCGCGAAGATCCGCACCGAGCAGACCGTCTCCTGGGAGGACTACCGGGAGATGCTGCTGGACGCCGTCGAGGACGTCATCGTCTCGCTGACGGACACCTACTGCCCGTCGCGGAACCCGGCGTCGTGGGACCTGGAGGCGCTCGCCCGCGGGGTGAAGGAGTCGCTCAACCTGGAGCTGTCCTTCGCCAAGGCGAGCTCGCGCGAGGAGCTGCAGGAGGACATCTACAAGGCGGCGGAGAAGGTCATCCAGACGCGCGAGCAGGAGTTCGGCGAGGAGTTCCTGCGCTTCCTCCAGGTGCGCTACCTGGTCACCATCGACACGCTGTGGAAGGACCACCTGCTGGCGATGGACCACCTGCGCCAGGGCATCGGCCTGCGCGGCTACGGCCAGAAGGACCCGAAGCAGGAGTACAAGAAGGAGGGCTACAACGGCTTCATGCAGATGCTGGGCGCCATCAGCACCCAGTTCGCCATGCAGATGATGCGGGTGCAGGCCAAGGGTGCCTCCGACGCGGCCCAGGAAGAGGCCCGGCTGGCCCGGCAGATGGCCCAGCGCCAGCGTCAGATGCACGAGGGCCGTGCGGACGCCGAGGGCAAGCTGGCCGAGTCCTCCGCCGCCCGTCCGGCCGCCGCCACCCGCCAGGGCGCTCCGGCCGGAGGCCCGAAGCTGGGCCGCAATGATCCGTGCCACTGCGGCAGCGGCAAGAAGTACAAGAAGTGCCACGGGGCGTCCGAGGCCAGCGTCTAGTCGCCCCCCGGCGGCGGGCCGGGCCCCAGCTCCCCTGGGTGCCCGGCTCCCGTCCACCCGTTCCCACCCCGCGTCGCGAAGCTTGCACCGGCGGCATGGGTTTTGTTAGAGAAGCCCGCCCGCCGCCAGCCCCTGGTTGGTGGTGGGCTCGTCGTTTCAGTCAACCCACTACGCACACGTTCTTGCCGGTCCTCGGTGCTCCTGTTCGGGAGCAAACGGCCGGAATCCTTACGGAACGTGGAGGAAGAACCGAGATGGAAACGCAAGACAACACGACTCAGCAGCAGGCCATGGCCGCCGCCAGCGGCATCACGATGCGGCAGCTCCTGGAGGCCGGTGTTCACTTCGGCCACCAGACGAAGCGCTGGAACCCGAAGATGAAGCCCTACATCTTTGGCGCCCGCAACGGCATCTACATCATCGACCTCCAGAAGACGGTCAACATGGCCCGCGCGGCCTTCCGCTTCGTGGCCGACATCACCGGCCGCGGCGGCTCGGTGCTCTTCGTGGGCACCAAGAAGCAGGCGCAGGACGTCATCCAGGAGGAGGCGCGCCGCGCCGGTCAGTTCTTCGTCACCAGCCGCTGGCTCGGTGGCACGCTGACCAACTTCAAGACGATCAAGCAGGGCATCGACCGCCTGAAGACGCTCGAGAAGATGGCCGAGGACGGCACCTTCGAGCGCCTCCCGAAGAAGGAGGTCGCCTCCCTCGAGCGTGAGCGCGAGAAGCTGGAGAAGAACCTGGGCGGCGTGAAGGAGATGGCCAAGCTGCCCAAGTGCATCTTCGTGATCGACCCGAAGAAGGAGCACATCGCGGTGCACGAGGCCAACCGCCTCGGCATCCCGGTCATCGGCGTGGTGGACACCAACTGCGACCCGGACGGCATCGACTTCGTCATCCCGGGCAACGACGACGCCATCCGCTCCATCAAGCTCTTCACCTCGAAGATCGCCGAGTCGTGCATCGAGGGCGGGGCCCGTTACCGCGCCAGCGGGGCGGCCGACCGTGACGAGGACGAGCAGCAGGAGCGTGGCGAGCGCCGCGACCGCGACGACCGTGGCGACCGCCGCGGGCCGCGCCGCAATGACCGCGGTGGTGACCGCCGCGGGGGTGGTGACCGGGGTGGCGAGCGCCGGGGTCCCCTCGTGGAGATGAAGGGTGCCGCTCCCGCCGCTGCGGGCGAGGCCTCCGAGGGTGGCGAGGGCGGCGGGGAGACCACCGCCGAGTAGTGCCGCCGCGCTCCCCTGAGGAGCGCCTGGAGTCCAGCCGGGCGGCGCTTGGTCGCTGCCCGGCTTTTCCTTTTCAACCCCAGCAGTACCTTCAAACTCAATTCCCCCCCAAGCATGGGGTGGGTCCCTGGAGACGAACATGGCCGAGGTCAGCGCCACGATGGTGAAGGAGCTCCGCGAGAAGACTGGCGCGGGCATGATGGATTGCAAGAAGGCCCTCGCCGAGACCGGCGGTGATTTCACCAAGGCCGAGGAGTGGCTGCGCAAGAAGGGCATCTCCCGCGCCGCGGGCAAGGCCAGCCGCGTGGCCGCCGAGGGCATGATCGGCACCTACATCCATGGGGGCCGCATCGGCGTCATCGTGGAGGTCAACTGCGAGACGGACTTCGTGGCCCGCAACACGGACTTCCAGGACCTGGTGAAGGACGTGGCCATGCAGATCGCCGCGGCCAACCCCAAGTTCGTCAGCCGCGAGGAGGTCCCCACCGAGCAGCTGGACAAGGAGAAGGAGATCCAGCGCGAGCTGCTCAAGCAGGCGGGCAAGCCCGAGGCCATGTGGGACAAGATCCTCGTGGGCAAGGTGGAGAAGTACTACGAGGGCGTGTGCCTCGTGGACCAGGTCTGGGTGAAGGACGACAAGAAGAAGGTCGGTGAGATGATCACCGAGCGCGCGGCGAAGATCGGCGAGAAGGTCGCCGTGCGCCGCTTCGTCCGCTACGAGGTGGGGGAGGGCATCGAGAAGAAGAAGGATGACCTGGCCGCCGAGGTGGCCAAGACGCTGGGCCAGGCCTAGCCGTCCGCCCTCCGCCGTCCCGAGGGCCGCGCGTTCCGGTATTCCCCGGGGCGTCGCGGCCCTTGCCGTTCGAGGGGCCGGGTGCCAGGGGAGGAGCCGGTGGCGGACGGCCGAGGCACTCGGGCGTTGATCGCCGCCGGGGCGAGGGATAGAAGCGGGACCAATGTCCGCTCCAGCCACGGCCCGTCGTTACAAGCGCATCCTCCTCAAGCTGTCGGGTGAAGCCCTGATGGGTGAGGGGAAGTACGGAATCCATCCTCCCACGCTGTCGCGCATCGCCTCGGAGCTCAAAGAGGTGGCGGAGGCGGGCGTGGAAATGGCCGTGGTCATCGGCGGAGGCAACATCTTCCGCGGCGTTGCGGGCTCCACCGAGGGCATGGATCGCGCGAGCGCCGACTACATGGGCATGCTCGCCACCTGCATCAACTCCATGGCCATGCAGGACGCGCTGGAGAAGCAGGGCTGCCACACCCGGGTGCTCTCGGCCATCAAGATGGAGCAGATCGCCGAGCCCTACATCCGCCGGCGCGCGGTGCGCCACCTGGAGAAGGGCCGCATCGTCATCTTCGCGGCGGGCACCGGCAACCCGTACTTCACCACGGACACCGCCGCCTCCTTGCGCGCCATGGAGATCAACGCCGAGGTCATCCTCAAGGCGACCAAGGTGGATGGCATCTACAACGCGGATCCGAAGACGGACCCCGCGGCGCGGCGCTACCGGACGCTGACGTACATGGACGTCCTCAAGCAGAACCTGAACGTGATGGACTCCACGGCCATCTCGCTCTGCATGGACAACAAGCTGCCGATCATCGTGTTCGACCTGACCCAGCGCGGTAACATCCACAAGGCCATCCTGGGCGACGCGGGCGAGATCGGAACCGTGGTGGGCGTGGGCGAGACGGCCTGGGCCTGAGAGAAGCACGGACGCGCTTCATAAGGAGACCTGCACATGGCAGACGTCGTGACCGAACTGAAGGGCCGTATCGACAAGACGCTCGATGATCTCCGCCGCGACCTGACGAAGGTGCGCACGGGCCGGGCCAGTCCCAACCTGCTGGACGGCATCCGGGTGGACTACTACGGCACGCCCACCCCGCTGAGCGGCGTGGCCAACATCACCTCGCCCGAGCCCCGGCTCATCATCATCAAGCCGTGGGAGAAGAGCGTCCTCAAGGAGATTGAAAAGGCCATCCGCGAGGCCAACCTCGGCATCAACCCGATGAACGACGGCGAGGTCATCCGCCTGCCCTTCCCGCCCCTCACCGAGGAGCGGCGCAAGGAGATCGCCAAGCAGGTGAAGACCAAGGGCGAGGAGCACAAGGTCGCCATCCGCAACATCCGCCGCGACGCCAACGAGGCCCTCAAGGCGCAGCTCAAGGACAAGAAGATCACCGAGGACGACTCCAAGCGCCTGACGGACAAGGTGCAGAAGGAGACGGACGACGGCGTGAAGAAGGTGGACGAGATCATCTCCAAGAAGGAGAAGGAAGTGATGGAGGTCTGAGATGGCCTTCATTCTCGTCGCGGAGCCATCCGCCTCGGTGGCCGGGGCGCTGCGCAAGTTCCTGGAGAACGCCGGCCATGAGGTGACGGTGGCGTCCGAGGTCCGGGATGCGCTGGAGCGGGTGCGGGAGCTGGCGCCCGCGCTGGTGCTGGCTTCCGTCACGGAGAGCTTCGACGGCGAGACGCTCTGCCGGCAGGTGAAGGAGGAGGCGCCGACCATTCCGGTGCTCCTGCTGTACCTGCCGGAAGAGGAGCAGCCGGAGGCGCGTGCGTCCGCCGCGGGGGCGGAGGCGTGCCTGGTGGGCCCGTTGAAGCGGGCCACCGTGGTGTCCTGCGTGAGCCTGATGATGCAGCTGGCGCAGGCCCGGGAGACGGTGTCGGTGGTGCGCACGGAGATGCAGCTGATGCAGCATCAGGGGCCCCGCCGTGAGCCGAGCACCTCCGGAGCGGACCTGGAGTTCCTCAAGCGGCTGCTCTTCATGGAGGTGAAGCGCAGCCGTCGGTACCGCTACCCCATCTCCTACCTGTTGCTGGAGCCGGACCGGTACGCGGAGCGGATCGCCACGCTGCCGGCGGCCCAGCGCACGTCCGCGCTGGCGGAGGTGCTGCGGCGGCTCTCCGAGGCGCTGCGGGACATCGACGTGGCGGTGCCGTTCGCCGAGGGCCGCTTCATCGTCTTCCTGCCGTATACGCCGCACGAGGGAGCGATCGTCGTGGCGGAGCGGCTGCGGCAGCGGGTGAAGGAAGTGGAGTCGGTGCAGGGGCTGACGGCGTCCATGGGCCTGGCGGTGTTCGAGCCGTCGGCGCAGAAGGGCCAGGCGCAGGTGAGCTTCGGCAGCCTCATGAAGGAGGCGGGAGACGCGCTGCGGCGGGCTCAGGCCGCGGGCGGAGACCGTGTCGAAGGCGGCCGTCTGCCTCCCGTGGAGCCCTTCCTCGAGTAGGTGGCGACTCTCCCCCCTCCCTCTCCGCTCTGGGAGAGGGCCGGGGTGAGGGTCTACGGCCCGCCACTCAGCCCGGGTACACCAGCTCCTGCCCGGAGATGTCCCGCACCACGTCGGCGACGAAGCGGAACAGCTCGAGTCCCTTGCCCTTGTCGTCCAGCCAGGAGCCACTGGCGGCGTCATAGGAGAAGTGGATGCCCTGCGAGCGGCCCGCGACCCAGATCTGCCGCACGGCGCGCTGGGTGTTGACGATGCACTTCTCGCGCGAGGGCGTGTTGAGAGTGACCATGTCACCCGTGCTCTCGGCCTCGAGGTCATCCGGATCGAGCGCATCCGCGGCGGCCATGATGCGCTTGAACGCCGCGGCGACGAGCTGGTTGTAGCTCGCTTCGTCCATCATCGGTGAAGCCTCCAGGACACGGAGCGGCTACTGGACGACGTCGAGCACCGGCTGGCCCGGGGCGGCGAAGAACAGCAGCTTCGCCGGGGCGGGCGCGGCACCGGGCTCGGTGGAGTCCGGACGCTCGATGGCGATGATGGTGCCCGGGTTCACCTGCTTGGGGAAGGACTGCATGCCCAGCAGGTGGGTGGCCAGCGCTCCCATGGACGGCTGGTGGCCCACGAGCACGATGTTCTCACCCGTGTGCTCGTCGATGACGGGGGCCACCGCACCCACCGGCATGTCCGGCAGCAGGCACCGGTGGGCCCGCAGGGGGCCCTCGTGCTTGAGCAGGGTGGAGAGCAACTGCGCCGTCTGCACGGTGCGCACCAGCGGGCTGGTGAGAATGAGCGAGACCGGACCGATGCGCTCCGCCAGCGACGCGAAATGCGCGACCGTGCTGGCTCGGGCCTTGGCAGTGAGCGCGCGCGCCTCGTCACCGAGTCCCTCGGGGGCCTCCGCGTCCGCCTCGCCGTGCCTTACCAGGAAGATCCTCAAGGTGCCTCCACCGCTCTGAACGGACCGCGGTTCGTACACGACCGCGCCCGGGTTGGTCAAAGGTAATACGGCGATTGTTGACGGGTGACGGCCCTCCCGCCGGGGGGTAGGCAGCCCGGGGCCGTTCCGCCCGGAGCGGATGCAATCCCGTCCGTGGCCGACTGTGCGCGGACGTATACTCCGCCCCTCGTGTGACCGGGGAGGACCCCTGGAGGAGTGTGGATGCGCAAGCTGCTGTGGGTGCTGTTCGCCGCGGGAATGCTGTCCGGCTGCAAGAAGGAAGAGGCCCCCGCGCCTGCCCGGCAGGCGGCCGGGACGGCCGCAGAGGGCACGCAGGAGGCTCCTCCCGAGGCTCCCGAGGCCTTCGATGACGGCAAGCCCTATGCCCTCACCCAGGCGAAGCTGGACGCCTACGTCGGCTACCAGCGCCAGGTGCTGGATGCCTACGCCGCCATGGCCCGGGAGCTCCAGGCCGCCAAGGTCCGGCTCACCTCCGGCACGCTGGACGCCCAGGGCAGGCCCGTGGGCATGACCGAGTCCATGAAGGCCATCGAGAGCAAGGCCGAGTCCGAGGCCAAGGCCCGCCGCGAGGCCGGCCTCTCCGAGGAGGACGTCAACCGCATCGGCTCCCTCGTCACCGACGTCATCACCCAGCGCCACATGGCCGCCATGCTGGACCTCGCCGGCGAGCTCAAGAAGCTCGAGGAGATGCAGGCCCGCCTCAAGCCCGAGCAGCAGAAGGAGCTGGCCCCCCAGATCGAGGTCATGCGCCAGCGCGTCGAGGAGACCGAGAAGCTCGTGTCCGTCCGGAAGATCCACGGGGATGCGAATGTGGACCTCGTGCTCACCCGCGAGCAGGACCTGATGCGCAACTACCAGGACATGCTCAAGTCCTTCGGCGGGAAGGCGCAGTAGGCGCCGGTGACGGGCTCAACCCGGGGCCCGGATACCCTCACCCCGTCCCTCTCCCGGAGGGAGAGGGGTTCTTGAGGCAGTGGGGTGAGGGGAGGGCGGGGGACCGGGATGCGGTGGGTCAGACGCGGCGCAGATTCGGCGCCTTCTTGAGCAGGTGCTCCAGGTACAGGTCCGCCACCTTCTCCAACACCGTGTTGCCCCGCAGGCGCTGGTTCAGGTTCACGAAGTCCACCTGGTCCAGCCGCTGATCCTGGTTGAAGCAGGAGAACACCCACGTCTCCTTGCCCGTCCGCGGATCCACGTGCCGCTGCAGGCACTGCGCGCAGATCTCCTTCATCATGCACTGCATCGGCGAGTTGATGGAGCCGATCGCCTCGTGCTCGGGGTTCAGGTACGGCTGCAACACCCCGTGCCGCGCCTCCTGCACCGCCCTCATCATCCGGTCCGAGCCGATCGCGATGATCCGCTGCACGTCCTTGAAGGACGCCACCGGCTCCACGCCCAGCTCCCCCTTGGCGTAGGCCAGCATCGCCTGCACCACGTTGCCCCGGAACGACGTGTCCTGCGGCCGCCGCGCCTCGATGAGCTCCCCAGCATCCACCGACCACACCACCTGGTCCGTGGCCGCCTCGATCTCCTCGCGCTTGAAGACGTCCGCGCGCTGCCGGAAGCCCGCGAAGTAGGCCACCTTGCACCCGGCCGCCTTCAGCGAGCGCGCGATGGAGAACAACACCGCGTTGCCCAGGCCTCCGCCCACCAACAGCACCGTCTCGTCGTGGCCGATCTCCGTCGGCGCACCCGTCGGACCCATCACCACCACCGGCTCGCCCGGCTTCAGCGCCGCGCACAGCCGGGACGACGAGCCCATCTCCAACACGATGGTGCCCATCAGCCCCTTCTCCTTGTCCACCCACGCCCCCGTCAGCGCCAGGCCCTCCATCGTCAGGCGCACCCCGTCCACCACCGGCGCGCTCCGCTCGAAGTTCTGCAGCCGGTAGAACTGGCCCGGCTCGAAGTGCTTCGCCGCGAACGGCGCCTTCACCACCACCTCCACGATGGTCGGCGTCAGCCGGTTCACCGTCACCACCGTCGCCAGCAACGCCTCGTCCTGCTTCGCGAAGTGCTCCGCCAGCTTCTCGTCCCGACGCGCCTGCGCCAGCTCGTCGCCGAAGTCCATGGCCGCCACTTCCTTCGCGTACAGACGCGCCACCTCGGGGTAGCCGTCCTTCGCGCTCGCCATGGCCTTCACCACGTTGCCCGCGTAGGTGGGGTGGTTGTCGCCGAAGTACGAGATGAGGTGCCCGTCCTTCCGGTACGAGGTGAAGAAGCCCACCTTCGCCGCGATGTCCTCCACCGGCTCCACCGGCGCCAGCCCGAAGCCGTCCGCCTGCTCCGCCAGCTCGTAGCTCTTGAAGTACTCGCCGTTCTCGTCCAGCTCGAACGTGCCCGGGTACTCCTTCTCGTACGTCACGTTGGGCGCCGTGCCCGCCGCCACGCACACCGTGCGCGCCGGCAGCTCGAAGAACTCGCCGCTGCCCCGCAGCTTGCCGTCCTTCGTCACCATGCGCTCGAAGCGGGTGCCCTTCACCGCTCCCTTCTCGTCCGGCAGCGCCTCCACCGGGCTCATGCGCTCGATGAAGCGGATGCCTTCCTCCAGCGCCTTCGCCACTTCCTCGTGGTTGAGCCGGTAGGCCGGCGACTCCGTCAGGCCACGGCGGTACACCAGGCTCACGCCGCCCCAGCCGCGCACCAGCCGGATGAAGTCCGGCGCCCGGCCCTCGCCCTGCGCCGCCTGGCGCTCGGCCCGCACCGCACGGCCGTGCTCCAGGAAGGTCTGGTACGTCACCTTCTCCTCGGCATCCAGCCGCGCGAGCACCGCCTCCTCGCCCAGCTCCGCCACCAGCTTCTCGTGGCGCTCCAGCGTCTTCTCCACCTGCACCGGGTAGTAGGCCATCAGCTCCGTGGCCGTATCGATACCCGTCAGGCCGCCACCGATGACGATGGCCGGCAGCTGCACCTGGAGGTTCGCCAGCGAGTCGCGCTTGAAGGCGCCCGTGAGCTGCAGCGACATGAGGAAGTCGCTCGCCTTGCGGATGCCCCGGATGAGGTTGTTCTTCATCCCGATGATGGTCGGCTTGCCCGCGCCCGCCGCGATGGCGATGTGGTCGAAGCCCATCTGCCACGCGTCCTCGATCGTCAGCGTGCCACCGAAGCGGATGCCGCCGTAGATGCGCAGGTTCTGCCGCCGCTCCAGCGTCAGGTGCATCAGCGTGAGGAAGTTCTTGTCCCAGCGCACGGTGATTCCGTACTCGGACACGCCGCCGAAGCCCTCGAGGATCCGCTCGTCCAGCTCGCGCGTGAGCGCCTTCCAGTCACGGATGGGCCTCATCGCCTTGCCGTTGCGGCCCACCAGGTCGTCCTCGAAGGGCTCGATCTTCAGGCCGTCGATGCCCGTGACGCCGAAGCCCTCGTTGAGCAGGTAGTGCGAGAGCGTGTAGCCCGCCGGCCCCAGGCCCACCACCAGCACGTTGCGGCCCACGTACGGCAGCGCGTACGGACGGCGCACGTTCAGCGGGTTCCAGCGCGTCAGCAGGCCGTAGATTTCAAAGCCCCAGGGCAGGTTCAGCACGTCCGTCAGGGCGGCCGTCTCCACCATGGGGATGTTCACCGGCTCCTGCTTCTGGAAGATGCAGGCCTTCATGCAGTCGTTGCAGATGCGGTGGCCGGTGCCGGGGCACATCGGGTTGTCCACCATCACCACCGCCAACGACGCCAGCGAGTTGCCCTCGCGCTTGAGCGCGTGCGCCTCGGAGATGCGCTCGTCCAGCGGGCAGCCGGTGAGCGGAATCCCCAGCGGGTTCTTCTTGAAGGTGTGGCCCTCGGCCACCGCGTCCTTCGCCTTGAAGCCCGTCGAGCACGAGTCCTTCTCGCGCTCGTGGCAGATGACGCAGTAGTCCACCTCGCCCATCACCTCGCGCGGCGTGCCCCGCGGATCCGTCAGCTTGAAGCCGTCCCGGTAGCGCAGGTGGTGGTCCGAGCCCTGCGTCATTTCCGGCAGCTTCTCGTCCGGACGCTCCAGCTGCACCAGCTGATCGAACACCAGCGGCTTGGGCACCCGGTGCGTGGGCCACTTGTGGAACAGCTCCTTCATCTCCGGGTGCAGCGCGCGGGCGTACGTCCAGCGGTCCGCCAGCGCCAGCAGGTTGCGCACCGACTGCAGCTCCGCCGCGTCGTCCCCGTGCGTCACCAGGCTGGAGCCAAACGCCTCCTTGCCCTCGGGCCCGGACAGCAGCGCGGCGCGGATGCCCGTCCACTTCGCCCGCAGCGCCTCGCCCTGCTCGGGCGTCAGCGGCGGCAGGTTGCCGGACGTGTTGGAGAACAGCCGCTCCAGGTCCATCAGCGTGAGGATGGACTCGGCCAGCGCGCGCTCCACGTCGTCACTGGCGAGCGCCTCGGGGAAGGCGAGCGACAGCATCAGCCGCATCCGCGCGTCCAGCGAGGGGTACTCGGACAGCGACGGACGGTCCGCCGCGCCCTTCTTGAAGACGCGGCGGGTGATGAACTCGCGCTTGAAGTCGAAGAGCGGCAGCTCGCTCTTGAGGTGGCGCGCCAGCCGATCCGTCTCCGTCTCCAGGCCGAACAGCCGGGTGAGGAAGGCCGACACGTGGCGCGACACGCGGATGAGCAGGTCGGACTCGGCCGGGCCGGTGAGGCCCTCGCCTCCGGACTTGCGGTAGGCCTCGAAGGCCTTGAAGAGCTCGGGCTCGTCGGCGGCGAGCTGCTCGTCGAAGCGCTCGGCCAGGCGCCGCAGGCCGCGGGGGCGGTACAGATCCTCGAAGCTGAAGCCGGGGAGGCCGAGGGTCAGCGTGGAGCCGTCGTTGGAAGGAAGAGCGGTCAAGGGGCGCATGTCACTAAGAGTGTTAGAAGGCAACCAGGGCAAAACGGCTGCCAGGCGGGCCCTATTTCGCGGCCCGCCGACTGGAAAGCAAGCAGACTCGATCAGATGGGCTACTGGGGCCCCTCCACCTGGCTGCGCTCCTGCTTCAACGCGCAGAACGTGCGAGCCACATCCACATCGCGTCGGCCTGTCGGAGCGCCTGCCCCGGCCCCGGGGGCGGGTTCTCAATTGTTGATGATGAGAGCGGTGTAGGGGCCCACGTCCACCCGCTCGTAGGGGCGCCCCTCGCGGCGGAAGCGCTGCTCCCACGGCTCGGGCACCTTGAAGCTCGTCAACGGGATGGCCGGGAAGAAGATCAGCGCCTTGCGGCGCGCCGTGGCGAACCGCCGCTGGTACGGGCCATAGCGCTCCGAGCCGAAGGACGGCGGCATCACGAGCTGCTCCCTCCAGAGGAAGGTGAGCCGGTAGGCGGCCCAGTAGTCGCCCGTCGCCGCCTCCACGCCCCGCTGCTGGAGCTCCTTCAGCAGGGCCTGCTCGTCCTCTCCGCTGCCGTAGCGCGTGACGTGGGGGACGGGGCCGTCGACCCAGCTGCCATAGCCTCGCCAGCCCGCCACCCCGAAGTGCGCCACCACCAGCCCCACCAGGGCCACGCCCACCGCCGTCCTCCCGCCGCGCACGAGCCTGTCGAGCACCGGCGCCGCCATCAGCGGGAATCCGAGCAGCACGGGGACCAGGTAGCGCGCGCTCATCACATCCACGGCCCGGCCGGTGAAGAGGAATCCGATGAGGGACACCCCCATCCAGCCCGCGCCACACCACGCCAGCCGGCGGGCCGTCCTGTCCGCCACGGGCAGCAGGGCGATGAGTCCCCCCGCGAGCGCCAGCAGGAGGAACGTGCCCAGCCCCAGCACCACCAGCACGAACCAGAATCCCTCGGGCCGCACCTCCGGCCGATGGAAGCCGTCCAGCGCAGCGAACAGCTTCGCCCCCGTGACGTAGGGCAGGCACTGCTCCCAGAAGAGCGGCCAGACGCGCTTCATCTGATCGAAGGAGAGCTCACTGAGCTCGGGCGGCTTCATGTGGGCGCGGAAGCGGGGGATGCTGCCCAGCAGGAAGCCCGCCACCACGGCGCCCAGCGCGAGCCCCCTCGGCTTGCGGGCCGCGCCCCAGGTCCACCAGAGCAGGTACAGCACCAGCCCCGGGAGGAACTGCATGGCGAACAGGTCCGAGTAGTAGCCCAGCCCCACCACCGCGCCCGCCAGAAGGGCGAGCAGCAGGTGCCACGGGGGGCGGAACTCTCCCGCGGCCCGCTCGGCGAGGTAGAGCCCCAGGAACACCAGGGCGAAGGACCAGATCCGGAAGGCGCTGTAGGTGAGGTAGTTGAGTGGCTCGGGACACACCGCGACGCAGCCCGCGGCGAGCACCGCCAGGGAGAGCGGCAGCACCCGCCGCAGCACCCCGAACAGGGACAGCACCAGCACCACGTGCCCGAGCACCGAGGACAGCAGCAGGGCCAGCGAGGGGCGCACGGGCAGCAGCGTGTCGACGAGCAACGCCGCCAGGGACGCGGTGATGCCCTGGTAGTCCGTGCCCCACAGCAGCAGGTCGCGTTCCCCGCGTGCCCAGTGCCAGGCCTGCAGGCCGACGACGGTGATGTCGGAGTCGGCCGCGTCGGAGTTGAGGAACGCCGGCAGCCGGAACAGCAGCGTGCCCAGCGCCAGCAGCACGCCTGTCACGAGCACCCGGAGCCTGCGCGGCCCTGTCTCGTCCAGGGTGCCCGGGTTCACGGCGAGGCCCTCTGTTCCTGAACGGGCGGCGTCCAGGCCGCGATGGCCGAGCACAGCGTGGCGATGATGAAGTAGTAGTAGTTGCAGAACGCCTGCTTGCTGAACGCGAAGAAGACCGTGAAGGTCATGGCCATCGCGGCGGCGAAGCCGGCGGGGGTCCGGGGCGCGCGCCAGAGCGACAGCCCGAGCGCGGGCAGCACCACCGCGAAGCCGAGCCACGAGGGCGGCCGCTGGCCCGTCCGGGCGGCCCACCAGGACAGGTAGCTGAGCGCGTCCATGCGGAAGGGCTGGCGCATCTGGAAGCCCATCAGGTCATTGAAGAGGGCCACCGGATCCAACACGGCGAAGGGCAGCGTCACCACCGCCGCGACCCCCGCGGCCTTCAGCAGCGTCCGGAGCGTCTCCCGCCACGGCTGCGGGCCCGGGTACAGCAGCACCACGAGCGGGGCGGCGAGCAACATGTAGTGCTTGACGGCGAAGAGCAGGCCCAGCGCCACCGGCAGCAGACGGGGAGCCCGGCACGCGCTCCAGACGGTGGCGGCCACGAGCGTCGCCACGTACGCGTCCGTCCACCCCTGCTCGAGCACGAAGAACGTCCGCGGCGTGAACAGGAAGACCACGGCGGCGACCTGGGCCCACTGTCCCGGGCGGCAGGTGCCCATCAGCAGTGCGGCCAGCCCCATCGCCACCAGGTTGGTGTAGCGATAGTCCCCGGTCAGCAGGTGCCCCACCCACGCCAGCATCAGACTGAAGGGCGGGTAGGGGAAGCCCACCTGGAGCCGCCCGTTCACCACCAGCCCGGGCCCGTAGAACTCCTCGTGCCCGTAGATGTTCGGCATGGTGATGGCGAACGGGTTGATGCCCTTGGCGAGTGCCTGGAACGCCTCGACGTGGAACGTGTAGACGTCGATGAACGGGTTGGGCGAGTAGTGGATGATCCACGAGCCCAGCGCCACGTGGACGCCCACCAGCACGGGCAGCCGCAGCCTTCCCAACCAGGGCTTCCCGCTCAGCCCCGCACCGGCCAGCACCGCCGCCACCGCGATGCCCGTCAGGAACGAGGTGAAGCCATTGCGGCCCGGCCGCAGGTACACGCCCGGCGAGCTGGTGGCCAGGAAGATGAACTGCCCGATGAGCCCGATGCCCAGCAGCAGGATCGTCGCCCGCTCGGTGTACTGGACGATCCTCGCGTGCCGGGGCTCCGGCAGCACCACGGCCAGCAGCGAGGCCACCAGCGCCACCGTGAGCAGGACCATCGAGTCCGGGTGGCGGGCGCCGTTGCCGAACTGGACCGCGTAGCCCAACGTCACGGCCGCCACGGACAGCAGCGGCGCGAGGTGGGAACGCTCGCCCCCGGAGGCCTCGTGGGTGCCGGGGGTCACGTCAACTCGCCTCCCGCTCGTCCTTGGCGGGCTCGGGGTCCATCTGCAGCTTGCGCCCGCTCTCGTCGAGGAACCGGGGGTGGATGAGCCCCAGCTTCATCGCCCGGTACTGGGCCGCCGCCTCCAGCACGCCGAAGCCGTAGCGCACGCTCTTCATGAAGCCGATGGAGGAGGACTGCTCCTCGTAGCGCGTGGGGCAGCTCACCTCGCCGATGCGGAAGCCGAACCGGATGGCCTGCACCAGCATCTGGTTGTCGAACACGAAGCCGTCGTCGTTCTCCTCGAGCGGCAGGGTGAGCAGCACCTCGCGCGAGAAGGCCCGGTAGCCCGTGTGGTACTCACTCAGCTTCTGATCGACGAGGATGTTCTCCACGGCCGTCAGGAAGCGGTTGGCCACGAACTTGTAGAGCGGCATGCCGCCCGTGAGCGCCGTGTTGCCGAGGATGCGCGAGCCCAGCGCGACGTCATAGATGCCGCTGCTGATGACCGAGGCCATCGCGGGGATGAGCCGGGGGGTGTACTGATAGTCCGGGTGGACCATCACCACGATGTCGGCGCCGCGCCGGAGGGCCTCGGTGTAGCAGGTCTTCTGGTTGCCGCCGTAGCCCCGGTTCTTCGGGTGCACGATGGTGTGGATTCCCAGCGAGCGCGCGACCTCGGCCGTCCGGTCGCTGGAGCTGTCGTCGACGAGAATCACATCGTCCACGATGTCCTTGGGAATCTCCTCGTAGGTCTTCTTGACGGTGTGCTCGGCGTTGTAGCCGGGCATCACCACGCAGATCTTCTTGTCGTTGAGCATGGGTGCATCCCCCCCGGTACGGACGGAGGTCCTCGGGGACGGCCCTCTCTAGCATGCTTCCAGGGGGTGGGAAGGGGGGCTACTTCTCGTCCTGCGTCCGGGTCTGTTTCGCCGTGCGCCGGGGGCGCGCCGGAGCCTCGGTGGGAGGCGGCGTTGGTGCCTGGGTGCCCGCCTGGGCGGCACGCAGGGCCTCCACCTCGGCCCGCAGGCGGATCACCTCGGCGGAGAGCTGGGCGTACGAGTCGCGCACATGGCCGTTGAAGACGCGCTGGCGCGAGAGCGCCTCGTTGATGAACACCTGGCACGTCTTGCGAAAGGCCCACTTGGCCACCAGCACCAGCTGGCCCGCGCCACCCCGGTGGGTGTGCAGCGGCAGGGCGCGCGTGGCGTCCGCGTGCTCCTCCAGCGCCTGGAGGTAGAAGGAGAGCGGATCCACCCGCGGCTCCACGCCCTCCTCGGGCACGTCCGCCGGCTCGGAGGTGGGCAGGCCCCTCGTGCGCAGGCGCTCCTCGATGCGCGCGAGCAGCTCGCGCGCGGGGATGTCCCGTCCCATCAGCTTCATCGGCTCTTCTCCCTGAGGATGCGTTCCATCTCTTCCCGGTAGGCGTCCACCACCCGGGGCCACGTGTACTTCGCGGCGTACGTCTTCGCCCGCCGGCTCAGCACGGCGCGCTGCTCGCCCACCTCGCGCAGGCCCGAGATGAACGACTCCAGGTCCGTGTACGTCCGGCCCGCCCGGCTGCGCTCCACCTGGCCCACCAGCACCTCCGAGTGCCCGTTGACCAGCACCGGCGTGCCCGAGGCGAAGGCCTCCAGCGTGAGCAGCGAGAGGCTCTCGTAGCGCGAGGGCACCGCCACCGCCACCGCCCCGGCCAGCGCGTCGTACTTGTCCTGCTCGCCGATGCGGCCCACGTGGCGCACGCCCTCGCCGCGCAGGTCCATGTGCGCCTCGCCCGCGAGCACCAGGTCCGGTGCGTCGTGGAAGCGCGCCCGCAGCTCCCGGTGGTGCGCGAGCAGCTCGGGGATGCCCTTGCCGGCCTCCAGCCGCCCCACGTACATCAGGTACGGGTTGCGCACGCCGTACTGCTCGCGGAAGCGCCGTGGGTCCACCTTCGCCGGCACGTCCACCCCCACGCCCACCACCCGCGCGGGCGCATGGTCCGGGTAGTACCGGCCGATGAGCTCCACCTCCTCGGGCGTGTTGCACAGCAGGGCCCGCGGGCGCTCGAAGACGTCCGCGTACACGCCGAAGCGGATGGGCGGCTCGTCGTGCGCCGTGGGGACGATCAGCGCCCGGTCCGCCACCATCGGCAGGCCCCACACCGTGGGCGCGTACAGGTAGGTGAAGAAGACGAAGCCGTCGTAGTCCGCCCCGTGCGTGTCCAGGTGCTCCAGCAGGCCGGGCACCACCGGGCCCTGCTCGGCCACCCAGTGCTCCTCGCGCAGCCGCTCGTTGGGCTTGTCGAAGACCTGTTTGGACAGCGCGTTGAAGGGACGGATGTTCCGCACCCGCGTCACCGGGAAGCGCAGCACCTTCACGCCCTCCACGTGCGCGTCCTGCTCCTCGCCCGGCGGGAAGACGTTCTCCCACGTGAGGTGGTTCTTCGCGCACGTGGTGAGCACCGTCAGCTCCCAGTGCGGCGCGAGCTGCTCCACCACCTGTTGCGCGTGGCGCTCGGCTCCGCCCGTCACCTCGCCGTAGCGCTGCACCACCACGCCCACCCGGGGCTTCTTCCTCGCGGACGGGGCTCGGCGCCTGGGGCGCCTGTCCTCTCCGAGGGCCTTCGCGAGGGCCTTCTGGGTCTCCTCGGCGGAGAAGTGCTTCAGCCGCCGGGCCTGGCCCGCGAGCAGGCGCTCACGCAGGGACGCGTCCTCGCACATGTCCACCACCAGCTCGGCGAGGAAGGCGAAGCGCTTCTGGTCGAAGGCGATGCCCGCGCCTCCGAGCGTCTCCGGCACGGCCGCCGCCGCGTAGGCCAGCACCGGCACCTCGGCGGCCATGGCCTCGATGAGCGGGACGCCGAAGCCCTCGTGCTCGCTCATGGAGACGAAGACGTCCGCCGTGCGGTACGCGGCCACCAGCTCCGCGTGGTTGAGCCTCCCGAGGAAGTGCACCCCGGTCAGCTCGCGAGCCCTGTGCTGGAGCGACTTGAAGTAGCGGCTGCCCGGCTCATAGCCCCCCACCACCAGCAGGCGCGCCTCGGGCCGCAGCCGGAGCAGCTCCGCGTGCAGCGCCAGCAGATCCTCGAAGCGCTTGTGCGGCGCCACCCGGCTCACCGAGAGCACCACCGGGCCCGGCCCGGACAGGCGTTGCCGCAGCGCCTTGTCCGCGTTGGACTCGGAGAAACGCTGGGGCTCGACGAAGAGCGGGACGGTGTGGACGTTGTGGTAGCCGGCCTCGCGCAGCTCGGCGCGGTTGTAGTCCGACACGCCGATGGCCACGTCCACGAAGGGGGCCATGGCGGCCAGCTGCGCCCGCCCCGTGAGGAGCGCCTCGGCCAGCGGGGTGCCCGTGTAGTAGCGCGCGGGGCTGATGTTGTGGAAGACGACGCCCCGGCGGCAGGGCAGGTGCATCAGCCGGCTGCTCAGCGGTGAGGCGATGCCGTGGTGGTAAAGGACCAGGTCGTCCGGGCCCGGACGCAGCGCCGAGACGGGGTGCGCCAGGGACTCGAGGCCCGCGCCGACCTCGCCCGCGTAGAGCTCGCCGGAGTGGCCCAGCCGGCGCAGCAACAGCTGCAGGTGCAGCGCCGCCTGTCCGGAGGCGTCGCCCGCCACGAAGCTCGGAATCAGCTGATGGACCGCCATAGGGGCACCCTGCCTATCACAGCACCGTGCTATGAGGCGCACCGTGTCAAAGGGTCCTGTCGCTTTCGATGCGAGTCTCTGGGACGAGCCCACCACGGGCATTGGTCTCTACACCCGCTGTCTGGCCGAGGGCCTGGAGGCCCGGGGCGTTCGCCTGGAGCGGCTGGGCGCCCGGGTTTCCGGGGAGGACCCCCGGGGCCGGATGGGGCGCACCGCCTACGTGCTGGGCCGGCTGCCCCAGGTGCTGAGGGCCTCGGAGGCGCGGGTGTACCACGCGCTGGGCAACTTCAACCTCCCGCTGGTGCGCATTCCGGGCAAGGCGTACGTCGTCACCGTTCACGATCTGATTCCCCTGCTGATGCCCGAGACGGTGTCCCGGGCCTATCGCTGGCAGTTCCGCCTGTGGCTGGCCCGGAGCGTCCGGGTGGCGGACCGCATCCTCTGCGTGAGCGCGTGCACCCGGGATGACTTGCTGGCGCGCCACCCCGAGGCCGAGCGCAAGGTCTCGGTGGTCTACAACGGGGTGGACCACGTGGACCGCCATGCGCCGGATGCCACCACCGAGGCGTTCCTGCGCACGCTGTCTCTGCCGGAGCGGTACGTGCTGTACGCGGGCTCGCTGGACGTGCGGAAGAACGTGAGCCTGGTGTTGGACGCGCTCGAGCGGCTGAAGGCGCGGGGACGGCCAGCGGCGCTGGTGATGGCGGGGCAGAGCTGGTTCGGCTCGGGGGCGGTGGAGACGCGCGTGGCGCGCATGCGCGCGGAGGGGCATGACATCCGCTCGCTGGGGTACCAGTCCGAGGCCGTGTTCTTCGAGCTGATGCGGCGGGCGGCGGTGTTCGCGTTCCCCTCGAAGTACGAGGGCTTCGGGCTGCCGCCGCTGGAGGCCATGCGGCTGGGGGCGCCGGCCATCGTGTCCACGACGGGGGCCACGCCGGAGGTGTGCGGGCAGGGCGCGCTGGCGGTGCGGCCGGATGACGCCGAGGGCCTGGCGGAGGCGATGGAGCGGCTGCTGCGCTCGGACACGGAGCGGCGGCGCTGGGCGGAGGAGGGGAGGCGGCAGGCGGCCCTGTTCACCTGGGCGCGCTGCGCGGACGAGACGCTCGCGGCCTACGAGGAGGCGCTGCGGCGGTAGGACTCAGGGGGTGAGGCCATCCACCACGACGGGGCTGGTGCGCTGGGTGAGCGTGCCATCCCCGAGCTGGCCGTAGGCGTTGTAGCCCCAGGTCCACAGGATGCCGGCCGAGTCGTGCGCCAGGGTGTGGTAGCCACCCGCGGCGACGTCGATGTGGGTGGTGACGCCGGGCACCTGCACCGGCGAGTTGCGCTGGGTGAGCGTGCCATTCCCGAGCTGGCCGTAGGCGTTGTAGCCCCAGGTCCAGACGGTGCCATCGCTCTTGCGCGCCACCGTGTGGTGGATGCCGGCGTCGATGTTCATGACACCCGTGAGGCCGGGCACCTGCACCGGCGAGTTGCGCTGGGTGAGCGTGCCGTCCCCGAGCTGGCCGTAGGCGTTGTAACCCCAGACCCACACGGTGCCATCCCGCTTGAGTGCCACCGTGTGATAGGCGCCCGCGCTCACGGCCATCACGTTGGTCAGTCCCGGCACCTGCACCGGCGCGGTGCGATGGGTGAGCGTGCCATCCCCGAGCTGGCCATAGGCGTTGTGGCCCCAGGCCCACACGGTGCCATCCTGAAGCACCGCCACCGTGTGGTGATAGCCCGTGGTCACGGCCATGACATTGCTCAGGCTGGACACCCTCAGCGGCGAGAGGCTGTTGGTGGTCGTCGCGTTGCCGAGCTGGCCGTAGGCGTTGTAGCCCCAGGTCCACACGGTGCCATCCCGCCTGAGCGCCACCGAGTGGGAGTTTCCCCCCGAGATGGCCATGACGGTGGTGAGGGTCCCCGCCCTCACGGGCGCGGTGCTCTGGAGGGCCGTCCCATTGCCGAGCTGGCCGTAGTCATTGCGCCCCCACGTATAGACGGTGCCATCCCGCTTGAGCGCCATCGTGTAGTAGAGGCCCCCCTCGACGGCGGCGGCGCCGGTGAGTCCCGCCACCTTCACGGCCGTGGAGCTGGAGGTGGTCGTCCCATTGCCGAGCTGCCCATGACCGTTGTGGCCCCAGGTCCACACGAGGCCATCGTGCTTCACCACCGCCGAGTGATGGGCGCCCGCGGCGAGGCCCGCGATGGCGCTGACCGCCACCTGATAGGGCGTGGTGCGCTGGGCCGTATTCCCGGTGCCCACCTGTCCGTAGTTGTTGTAGCCCCAGGCCCAGATGCTCCCATCCGCCTGCCGCACCAGCGTGTGATGGTTGCCCGCGGCGAAGCGGACGACCTCGGTGAGCCCACTCACCTGGAACGGGCTCGAGCGGTGGGTGGTCGTCCCATCCCCGAGCTGCCCGTAACCGTTGTAGCCCCAGGTGAACAGGGTGGCGTTCGACTTGCGCGCCACCGAGTGATAGGCCCCCGCGGCCACGGCGGTGATGCCGCTCAGGCCACTCACCATCACCGGCGTGAGGCGCTGGGTGGCCGTCCCGTCCCCGAGCTGCCCATAGGTGTTGTCGCCCCAGGCTCGCACCGTGCCGTCCGTGCGCACCGCCAGCGTGTGGTAGTAGCCGGCCTCGATGCGGGTGGCGCTCGTGAGCCCCGCCACCTGCACCGGCGCGAGGCGCTGGGTGAGCGTCCCGTCCCCGAGCTGGCCATAGGCGTTGTAGCCCCAGGCCCGCACCGTGCCATCGCTCTTGCGCGCCACCGAATGATGGACGCCCGCGGCGATGGCGGTGACGCCGCTGAGGCCCGTCACCTGCACCGGAGAGAGGCGTTGGGTGACCGTCCCATCCCCGAGCTGCCCGTAGGCGTTGTAGCCCCAGGTCCAGACGGTGCCATCCGCCTTGAGCGCCATCGAGTGGTATCCGCCCACCGCGATGGCCGTCACCCCGGTGAGGCCCGGTACCTGAACGGGCGCCTGGCGCTGAATCGTCGTCCCATCCCCGAGCTGCCCGTAGTTGTTGCGCCCCCAGGCCCAGACGGTGCCGTCCGTCCTGAGCGCCACCGAGTGATGGATGCCCGTGGCCACCGCCATCACCGAGCTCAGGCCCACCACGATGACCGGCTTGTAGCGGTGGGTGACCGTGCCGTCCCCGAGCTGTCCGTAGTAGTTGTAGCCCCAGGCCCGCAGGGTGCCGTTGTCCCTCAGCTCCACGGTGTGGTTGGCGCCCCCCACCGCGGTGGGGCAGTAGTCCGAAACGGAGCGGGTCACCGAGTCGACCGCGAAGCCGCAGGTGGTGCGGTTGCCGTTGCTGTCGATGACCATCGGGTAGGCCTTCACCTCGAAGGTGGAGGTGCCACAACCCATGGGCCCGCTGTAGTACCAGGTGCCGGAGGTGCCAGCGGTGGCGACCCGCTCCTCCCACACCTGGAGGACGCCATCGAGGTAGTACTCCAGCCGGGCCCCGTTGGCGCCCGTGGACATCGTCCAGTCACCGCCGCCGGCCAGCTCGTTGTTGTACGAGCTGACGCCCGAGATGGTCAGCGAGGTGACGCTCAGCCCCAGGCACATCGCCGACTCCCGGGTGCCGAGCATGTCCTCGGACGCAGACGGCGAGGACTGGGGATCCTCGGCACAGCCCGAGGAGAGGAGCAGCCCACAGAGCAACGCACCGAGCAGGGCACGGAGAGGATGGCACCTCATTTGGCAACTCCTCACATCGGATGCGGACGCATCCATTGATGCGCCTCAGGCTATCCCTTGATTGTTGATTATTCAATAAAATCCTGTGTGCCAGAAGAAGGGTGCGCGGGGGGACGGTCAACGGTAGACAGCGGCGCGCCCATGCATGTCTGACCGGAAGTTGGGAGTGGGAACGGTTGGCGTGTCAATCTTCGGGAGGGGTCGGTCTTGCAGCAGCCAGCCGAGGATTCACGTCGTGGCGCTCACACTTCGATGAATTTGATCCCGGTGACGTGCTCCTGCTCCAAGGCCTCCTTGATGTCCTGGGAGACGATGAGCGCGACGAGCCATCCCCATGGCCGGAAGATGCGGGCGCCTTCGGACTTCGTCGGGTCGATGCGCATGCCATGGACGGCCCGATAGGTTCCGACCTTCTTGGGCAGTCCATCCTCCGGCTTCCAGTACAGCACCTCACTACAGCGAGCGTCGTCGATGCAGCGCACGACCCGGGTGACATTGAGGATGAACCAGGGCTCTGCGAGTGAGGCGATCCTCGCTGGAAGGAACTGCACGTCCTTTGTTCCCAGGCGCTCGAAGATGCGCACGACGCGCTCGGGAACGACAGGAGTGCCCAGTGCCGAGATGTTGAACTCGAGCGGACTCCCAGCTGGCTGGTGGATCCGGAATGTGGGCGACTCAGCGATGTCAGTCATCTCGAGCCGCTGTCCGTCCGTGTATCGCCAGGGGTTGTCGAGTCTTGCGCCTTGTTTATCGAACGGACCTTGAAACACCCAACCGTCAGTGCCGTCTGGAGTGTATACGTTCTGGATAAGCCGAAAGTATGTGAAGGGAGAAGTGTCACGAAGACTCATGGGCGGACCTTCTTGATCAACATCTTGTTGAGCGCTGTGCCAGGGGTGCAGAGTTCGTCGGCAATCTTCTTGAGTTCATCCGTGAAGGCCCGCCTGCATTCATCCATGCTTGTGCAGCTACGCAGTACTTCGAGAAGTCGATCATGGATTGTCTGATGGTATTGCTCGGAGTGCGGCCCCTCGTGGCCCTGGATGTGGATGAGGTTCGCGGGGTCATTGAGGCTCATTCCTACTTGTTCAAACAACCCCTCGAACCGTGGGGTCCACGGACCGCCTCGCGCGGATGACTTCCGGTTGTTGATGGTGGCCATGTGATGCCACTCGCCGTCCTTGTTCGAGCCGTCATCACAGATGCTCTTGGCCCGGGCGGCGGCTGCCGTGTTTCCGAGAGTTGCTCCCGCGATGACGACACCGCCATCCGCCATGACTTGCACCGTCGTCGCTTCGGTCATCAGCAGATCATCCAGCGCAGCCGCACCGGCTGGAGCCCATTGTCTGCCTCGCAAGCCGCCCGGCGGGACTCCTGGTAACGCCTTGCCCACTCCGTAACTCGCCACCATCACCAGGAGCCTCAGTCCGGTTCCTCCCAGCGCCTTCCCGAAGCGCTCCGCGACCTTCTCCAACTCCCGCACCGTCCGGGCCTGCTCCGCTTCCTTGTACAGCCGCATGACGGTCACGGCCACATTGCGCAGCTCGGCCACGGTGAAGCTCGTCATGAGCAAGAGGGTCAGCCTCGCGGCGAACAACTTTGAGAAGAAAGGCTCGGGCGCCAGCCAGGAGGCCATGTAGAGGACGGAGGAGAGAACCACTCCCGAGACGAAGAGCGGGTCGTTGAACAGCTCATGCGCCGCATCGCGGAAACCATCGCCCATGAACCGGGTCGAGAGGCGCAGGGCCATCACCTGCCGGCTGTTCTCGAGCGATTCCGGCAGCCTCAGGCTGGGGGAGCCGTACTTCGCGAGGTATTCCTCGCGGAGTTGCTTCTCCCAGGTGCCGGGCGTGCAACCCGAGTCACATGTCACCATGCCCGTGGTGGCGAGCAGGAGCCCTCGTGGTCCTGGAGCGGTCAGCGAATCGTGCTGGAAGGCCAGGAGGGCGCGGGCCTCTTCAACGGTGAAATCCCTCTGCAGGAGGGTGGACAGTCCGAACGAGAGTTTCAGCCGTTCCCCAGGGAGCGCGCTCACCTGGAGGGACACCTCCCGTTCCACACGGAGCGCCTCCAGAGGCCCACCGAGGGCGGTCAGCACCGGGGCCAAGGTGAGCAGGAGCGCTACGGCAGGTACCCTCATGGACATGGTCCAGGAGTCTATTCCATGGGTAGAGGCCGTCCTGCCGCGTCAGCCCGTCATCCGCCCGATCATCAATCCGAGCAGGAAGGCCGTCGCGCCCACGGCTCCCACCATCCACAGAGGAAAGCCCTGGGCTCCTGCCTCGGGGGCAGGCGAGGCCGTCTGTCGGGCGGGGGCCTCCTCGGGAATGACCACCCGGACCTTGATGCCACCCCCGGTGAGCGCCTCCGACAGGTCATCGATGCAGCGCTCGTAGTCCTCCTCGGCGATGTCGATCGGCGCGCCGTGGTGGGCCTCGTACCGCTTCGCCACGGACTCGTGGCCGCGCAGCTGCGCTTCCTTCCTCGCCACGTCCACCCAGCCGCAGACGATCGTCGGTGCCGTACCGCGCCTCGGGACGAGCGAGATGGGCTGCCGCGCCAGCTTCCCTCCAGCGGTGCTGGGACCCTCGGGCTCGTCGATGCGCAGCACCCGGTGCGGCGTGCGCCCGTAGATCTTCTTCGCGAACCTGTCCTTCAGCCGCTCCGCGAACAGCGCCGCGTGGGTCGCGAACATCGTCCGGTATTCGCCGCCCTCGGGCTGCTCGGCCTCCGGCTCCGCGTCTGGCTCCACCACGGGCGCCATGCGCGTCTCGTCCGCTCGCCTGGCCCGGGGTGGGGGCGTTCGCTCGTCTTCTTCCACGGGGGCAATGCGTGTCTCATCGGACCGCCCCGTGCTGCCTCGTCCCCTGTGACCGTTCGCCATGCGAGCTCCTCACCGCGCAGGATATCCGCTCGGCGGCGCGGACGCTCAGGCGCGGAAGCGCCGGTGTGTCATCCCGGGCAGAGGCGCTTCGATGAGGCCAGACGTCACCCTCCCCACCAGCCAGAACTCACCCTGGATGATGTTTCCGGGCTCCAGGGGGGCCGTCAGCTCCCGCGGCGAGGCGAGCACGTCGTAGCTCCCTCCCAGTGTCCGCACGATGGCGTGCTGGAACGTCTCCCCGGTCATGACGTTCTCTCGCAGTCCGGCCTCCAGCACCCGGCCCGTGAGGAAGGCCTCGGCCGCCTCGGGCAGCTCCTCTCCCTCCGGTGAGAACAGCCCGGAGGGAATGAGGGACTCGGCGGCGAACTTCACCTCCTCGTTCTCCTGCGCCTGGGTGAAGGCCGCCTCGTCCGCCCAGACCTCGATGCCTCGGGCGAAGGCGCACAGGCCCAGCTCGAGCAGGGCCCCCTCGCTCACCCGCTCGCGCGTGAGCAGCAGGTCATCGAGCTGCGTGGCCAACGGGTAGAAGAGCTCTCCCTTCGCGTCCACGATCTCCACGAGCAGCGGATCGCAGAAGCGGCAATCCGGATCGTTGGCGAACCGTGTCGCGCGCGCCTGGAGCCGGGTCCGCGCGCGGAAGCCCGGGGTGGCGCACTCCACTCCGTCCTCCGACACCACGAAGCTGACGCTGGCGCCACTCGCGTCCGTCCAGACGCGCAGCTCGTGGGCTCCCCACTTCCCGGCGGGCTCGCTGCGCTCCAGCAGCAACGACATGCGGCGCCCGAAGTCCTGCGGATCCCTCGCGGTGATGCCGATGCACGACATGTTGCTGGCCATGCCGGACAGCCTATCACCGCCCCTGACAGTCCCGGGGCTCGACGGGCCGTGTCACCCGTCTCACGCCGCGTGAGGGGCCGGAGACCGTTGCACCGCGCACAGAGGGTCGGCGAGGTGCATGGCGTGCAGCGCCTCGTCCTCGCGCTTGTCGCACGGGCCGTAGGCGAGGTGGGGTTTCAGTGCATCGAGCTCGGCCCGCACCTGCGCCCACGTCGTCATTCTCAACATTCGCGACATGGGAACCATCCTGGCGTGCGGCTCCTGGCGAGCGCATGGGGGTTGCTCCGCGACGGTGGGGCCTCTATGCCGGGGCCCCATGAGACCCAACCGTTTCCTCCTCCTCTGTTCCGCGTCGGTGCTGCTGCTGTCGGCCAGTGCGTGCCGTGACGAGCCGGATCCAGCCCCGGAGCCCGTTTGCACCGAGGCGCTGCTTCCGTTGCAGAACCCGCGTTCCCACACCCTGGGCGAGACCTTCTACCTGCCCCGGCTGAAGCAGGACGCGCAGTGTCCCTCCACCCTGGAGTGGCAGGTCGTCTCCGCTCCCGAGAGCAGCCGCAACACCGCCTACACGCGGGGCGCTCCCGAGCCGCGCTTCACCCCCGATGTGCCCGGGGACTACGTCCTCCGGCTGGGCGAGCTGCGCAACTCCGAGGTGCCGCTCCACGTCGTGGCCCGCTCTCCGGCCGAGCGCTTCCGCAACCACTCCCTGACGCCCCTCTCCGGCGTGTTGCGCGTCGGGGAGGAGCTGTGGACCGCGAACGGTGCGTCCTACACGGTGAGCCGCCTCGCGCGGGTGGACGGCACGTACTGGCGCAAGCATGGCGAGGTGACGGTGGGCGCGTGGCCCTCGGCGCTGGCCTGGCGCGAGCCGCTGCCCTATGTGCTCGTCGCCCATCGCGGCGGCGACACCGTGGGCTTCATCGACCGGGCGCGCGGCGTGCTCGTGGACTCCCTGTGGGTGGGGGACGAGCCCTCCGGTCTGGCCCTCTCTCCGGATGCCCGGCGGCTGTACGTGTCGCTGGCCACGCAGCGCCGGGTGGCGGTGGTGGACCTCGCGGTGCGCGAGGTCGTGGCGCATGTGGAGGTGGGGTTCGATCCTCGCGCCCTGGCGCTCTCCGCGGATGGCCGGCGGCTCTTCGTGGCCTCGTACCGCTCCGGCAACCGCGTCAAGGACACGCGCGGCACGTACGGGCCGGGGGATGACAAGGACATCTCGGTCGTCGACACCGCGTCGCTGACGACGATCGCCACCGTGGAGGGAGTCTCCGCCGATCTGCGGGCCCTGGCGCTCTCCGCGGACGATACCGAGCTGTACGTCGCCGCGACCGATGGAGACCCCGAGCCCTCGCAGGCGGACGCCACGGCGAAGCCCTTCGTGCACGAGGTGGTGGTGGTGGACGCGGACGCCGCGGTGCCGAGCGTGCTGCGGCGCGCGGACCTGACGCGCCAGGCGGGCTCCGGAGGTCCCGTGGTCAATCCCGCCGGAGTGCTCGCGGTGGGGGACACGCTGTGGGTCTCCTCCGAGTCGTCGGACGTGGTGGTGGCACTCGACCGGAACACGCTCGCCGAGAAGGCCCGGGTCGCGGTGGGTCCGGGCGCCCGGCAGCTGGTGGCGGTGGATGCCGCGGGCACGGTGGCCGTGCACTGCTACCAGAGCTTCGAGCTGTGGGTGCTGCGCGCGGACGGGACGGTGTTCCAGAAGGTGCAGCTCGCGGAGGATCCGCGTCCCGCGAGCGTGGCGCTCGGTGAGCGCGTCTTCACCCGGCCCGGTGGGAGTTTCGCGGCGAATCACTCCTGCTCGAGCTGCCATGTGGAGACGCAGAACGACGGCATGGTGTGGCGCTTCGGACCGGCTGTCTGGCACAACGTGCGGCCGCTGCAACTGCTGGATGCCACCACGCCGCTGGAGTGGGGCGCCTACGTCTCCAGCTCCGCCAACTTCGGCTACCAGGGACCCGGGTCCATCGTGTCGCGTCCGGCCACGCCCGAGGAGGCGCTCGGCCTCCAGGCCTTCCTGGGCTCGCTGCTCGGCGCCCCCAGGGCCACGGGCCACACCCGGCTGGACGGCAGCTACACCGAGGCCGCCCTGCGCGGAAAAGAGCTCTTCGAGGGCAAGGCCTCCTGCTCTGGCTGCCACACGCCGCCGCTGTACACGTCACGCGGGTATGTCACGCAGGGCAAGTCCGGTGAGCCGGCCGACATCCCCACGCTCCTGGGCACCTACCGTCACGGCATCTACTTCGTGGGCGCGAAGGCCCGGAGCCTGGAGGCCGCCCTGGATGTGGCGATCGACTACGTGAAGGTGCCGCTCAGCGCCGAGGAGCGCGCGGATCTCCTGGCCTTCCTGCGCGAGCTGACGCCGAAGGGTGGGGCGCCGCTGGGCATCTGGCCGGACATCGACAGCGACGAGGGCGTCTACCCGGACGTGCGCCCGTCCGTGGCCTTCGCGGACCCGGTGGATGACTCGCAGGGGAAGCCGGCCGCCGAGGTGGCGGCGGAGTACGTGGTGCTGGAGGACGCGCTCGGCAATCGCGTGTCCGGCGCGGTGGAGGTCCAGGGCGGACGGCTCACGTTCGTGCCGGCGGCGCCGCTCGCGCAGGGGGCCCGCTACCGCTTCCGGGTGCTGCCGGGTCTGCCGTTCCTCTCCGGAGGCGCGCTCTGGGGCGAGCTCGGGAGTGAGTTCACCGTCGCGAAGCCGGCCGCGGGCACCTGGCCCCGGGCGATGCGCATGACGGTCCAGGTTCCGGGGCGCGGCGGCATCACCCCCGTGGACTTCGTGCTCGAGACGGCCGAGCCCTCCCGTCCGGGTGCGCTCACCCTGACGATCCTTCCCCAGGGCGCGGGGAGCCAGCAGCGTCAGCAGGTCTGGGCGCGGGTGGATGGGGACCGGTGGCGGATGCAGCCCTTCGCGATGCCGCTCTTCGGTACCAGCGTGGCGGATGCCTCGGAGGTGGTGGGCGCCGTCACGCAGGTGGATCCGTCCAACCAGGACATCACCCGGGTGGAGGGCACGCTGCGCATCCGCGGGCCCGGCATCGACATGAAGAACATCGCCTTCACCCTCATCCCGAAGTAGCGGCGGTGGCGCGGGGCCCTCTCACCCGTGCAGGGGCGAGGGGGCCTCGGAGGGGGCCTCGTCCAGCGTGGCCCTGGGGCGCAGCGAGAGCGCCAGGGCCATGGCCACCAGGCACACGCCGCCCACCGTCATGATGACCTGGGCATGGGTGAAGCCGGCGTGCTCGACGAGCGCCGCCATGCCGGTGGGGATGAAGGCCGCCACGAAGGCGCCCACGTGGAAGACGAGCCCCACGCACTTGCCTCGGATGCTCGCTGGGAAGAGCGAGGTGAGCAGCAGTGGGGCGATGCCCGGAGGGGCCGCGCCGAAGAAGCCGCCCGCGAAGGCGCCCAGCCACATCAGCCCGGGCACCGTGCCCACGTAGAGCGGCAGGAAGGGCAGCATGCCGAACGCGGCGATGGCCACCGCCTTCGCCACGCCCAGCCGCGAGGCCAGCATCCCGCACATCGCCGTCCCCAGCAGCATGCCCACGTTGACGAGCGTCACCAGCACCGACACGCCCTGGATGCTCATCCCCAGCTCCGTCTTCAGCAGCACCGGGTAGAGGCTGGTGAGCCCGTAGTAGCCCCCGAAGTTGCACGCCATCACCAGCGAGCCCCACGCGAGCCGCGTCAGCAGCACCGGATCCCTGAGCCCTTGCGAGGGCCGGGCGCGCCGCTCGGCGAGGGCCTTCTCGGGATCGAAGCTCTCCGGCACGCCGTAGCGGATGGGCAGCACCAGCAGCGCCGGCACCGCGGCGATGACGAAGAGCGCCCGCCAGCCCCACAGCGGCACCACGACGCCGGACACCACCGCGGCCAGCAGGTAGCCCACGGCCCAGCCTCCGTGCAGGATGCCCGAGGCGATGCCCCGGCTGCGCTCGGGCCAGTTCTCCATGGCCAGCGTGGCGCCGCTCGTCCACTCGGCGCCCATGCCGAAGCCGAACAGCGTGCGCAGCACCAGCACCCAGGTGATGGAGGGCGCCAGTGCCACCGCGCCGTCACACAGCGCGAGCCAGACGATGGAGAGCATCAGCGGCAGCTTGCGGCCCCACCGGTCCGCCACCGCTCCCGCTGCCACTCCGCCCACCAGCCGCACCAGCAGCGTGAGCGTGATGGAGCCCGCCAGCACCGTCACGCCGACGCCGAACTCCTTGGCCATCTCCGGCATCACCAGCAGGTAGATGGTGAAGTCGAAGGCATCCAGCACCCAGCCCACCCAGGCCGCCAGGAACGTCCGCCATTGCTCCCTCGAGGGCTCCTTCCACCAGGGCAGCGCCCCTAGAGCCGGAAGTGCCGCCTCGCCGCGGTCGCCCGCGAGTCCCTGGGTGTCCCCCTCACCGGTGTGCATGTCCAGGAGGATACCGGAGCCCCGGGGGATGCGCTCGCGGGTGAACGTCTCCGGCACGTCCCTCCTTGCGCGGGCAGGCGGGCGTGGCCAACCCGTTGCCTCGAATATCGCCCAGGAGGCCTTCGTGCGTTTCCGCACACTTCTCAGCGTGGCCGTCCTTCTCGCCGGCCTGCCCGCGCTGGCCCAGCAGAGCATCGCGGTGCCGCCCACGCTGGAGACGGCGCAGGTGCTCGGCACCGGGACCGTGGTGCAGGGCGCGGCCCTGTGGATGCACCCCACGGACCCGGCCAACAGTCTGCTCCTCGTGGCGGACAACCAGGTCGGGCTGCTCGCCTTCCGGACCACCGGCGCCCTGCTGTTCTCCCTGTCCTCCGACGGCGTGGCCGCGGGCGTGGACGTGCAGGAGAACGTCCAGGTGACGGGCATCTCCCAGTCCCTGGTGATGGTGGCCAACCCGAGCATCCAGGCGCTCGTGGCCTACCTCATCGATCCCACGACGCTCGGACTGCGCGGCGCGGGGCTGTCCCCCATCACCACCTCGGGCTTCGTGCCCAACAGCGTGGCCCTGTACGTGAGCCCCACCACCGGGCGCTTCTTCGCCTTCGCCGGGAGTGCCACCGGCGTTGTCGCGCAGTACGAGCTCACCGGCCAGGTGGGGGATGGCGGCGTCGGAGTCACCCCGGTGCGCACCTTCGACGTGGGGGACTCCGTGGTGGGCCTGGCCGTCGACGATGCCCAGCGCACGCTCTACGTCGTCGAGCAGGGCAGTGGCATCTGGCAGTACGGCGCCGAGCCCGACGCGGGGGATGCCCGGGTCCTGGTGGATGGCATCACCGGAGGCGGGCTCGACGCCCCCCTGGGAGGCGTGGCCCTCTACACGGCGTCCGGAGTCCGAGGCTACCTGCTGGCGGTGAGCGGGGGCGCGAACGCGGTGCGCATCTACGAGCGGCAGCCCTCCGCCCACACGTTCCGGGGCAGCTTCACCGTGGCCCAGGACGGTGGAATCGACGCGGTGGATCGTCCGCGCCACGTGGTGGTGACCAACCGGGCCCTGACGGGCTTCCCGCTGGGCATGGTGGCCGTGCACGACAGCACCAACACCCCGGGCGGCAACGAGAACTTCAAGCTCGTCCCGTGGCAGGCCATCGCCACCGGCTTCACGACGCCGCTCGTCGTGGACACGGGCAATCCCACCACGTCCACGGATGGAGGCACGCCGGACGCCGGGACGGAGGATGGAGGGGGTGGGGGAACTCGCCCCGACGTCCCTCCGTTGGGCACTCCGGGCGGGTTGCCGCCGGGCGACGGCAATGGCCTCCATTGCTACTGCTCCTCGGTGTCCGTGCCAGGCTCGGTGCTGCTCGTGCTGGCGGGCGTGCTGCTGCTCTCGCGCCGCCGTCCCAGGGCCTGATGCGGGTTGCCTGCGGGGGGCGGCTGGGCTCAACTCGCCGCCCGCATGTATTCCTCCCGACTCCTCTTCGCGCTGGTGGCCCTCGTGGCCGCCGGGTGCGCCAGTGCTCCGCGTCCCGCCGAGCCGTCCGCCCAGACGTCCTCTCCTTCCTCCCAGGCCCTCCAGGCGCCCGCCGAGCCCGTGCGGCTCACCCTGGTGGCCACCAATGACTTCCACGGCTGGCTGATGCCCCAGAAGACCTCGCTGCCCGGTGGGCTCGAGGTGGAGCAGGGGGGGGCGGCCGTCTTCGCCGGCTACGTGGCCCGGCTGCGCGCGGACAACCCGGGCGGGGTGCTGCTGCTCGACGCGGGAGACCTCTTCCAGGGCACGCTCGCCTCCAACCTCACCGAGGGCGCCGCCGTCATCGACGTCTACAACCAGCTGGGCTACACGGCCGCGGCGCTCGGCAACCACGAGTTCGACTACGGGCCGGTGGGCCCCCGCGCGGTGCCCGGGCCGGGCGAGGACGCCGTCGGAGCGCTCACCGCGCGCATCCGCCAGGCGCGCTTCCCGCTGCTCACCGTCAACGTGCGCGACGCCGCCTCCGGCCAGCCTCCCGCGTGGCTCGGCAATGACGGCACGCTGCTGGTGACGCTCAAGGGCGTGAAGGTGGGCATCGTGGGCCTCACCACTCCGAGCACCCCGCGCATCGCCAACCCCACCCACGTGGCTTCCCTGCGCTTCGAGCCCATGCTGCCCACCACGCTGGAGGCCGCGAAGCGCCTGCGGGCCCAGGGCGCCGAGGTGGTGGTGGGCCTGGCCCACGCGGGTGGCAAGTGCACGGACCTCTCCAACCCGCGCGACACCTCGAGCTGTGATCGCTCGGATGCGGAGATCCTGGAGCTCGTCGAGGCGCTGCCCGCGGGCACCCTGGACGCCGTCTTCGCCGGCCACACCCACCAGCCCATGGGCCACTTCTTCAAGGACGTGCCCATCCTCTCCACCTCGGGCCTGGGCCGCTCCTTCGGCGTGGTGGAGCTCTTCGTGGACCCGGCGAGCCGCGAGGTGGTGCCCGCGAGCACCCGCATCCAGGCCGCCATTCCGGTGTGTGGCCAGGTGGAGGCGACGCGTGGAAGTTGTGATCCGCGCCAGCTGAAGGACGTGGGGGCCTCGGCGCGGCTGGTGCCCGCCACGTTCCTCGGGGGCCCCGTGGAGCCGGACAAGGCGGTGGAGGCGCTGGTGGCCCCCGCGCTCGCCCGCGTGGAGGAGGTGCAGCGCCAGTCCCTCGGCGTCACCGTCACCGCGCCCCTGGGCCGCAACTACGAGGCCGAGAGCGCGCTCGGCGATGTCCTCACGGACGCGCTGCGGGAGATGGAGAAGGTGGACGTCGCGCTGCTCAACTCCGGCGGCCTGCGCGCCAACCTGAAGGCCGGTGCGCTCACCTATGGTGACCTCTATGAGGTGTTGCCGTTCGACAACACGGTGTCCATCGTCACCGTCAACGGCGACGAGCTGCGGCGCCTGCTGACTGCCGCCTATGGCTCGGGCTCCGGCGTCTTCCAGCAGTCCGGGTTGAAGGTGAAGCTCTCCCGCTGCCCCGGCCCCGAGCGCCTGCGCGACGTGACCCTGGCCAATGGCAAGCCGCTCGAGTCCGGCCGCCTCTACCGGGTGGTCATGCCGGACTTCCTCGCGCGCGGTGCCGCCGGGCTGGCCCCGGTCCTGTCGCAGCTGCCCGCCGAGCGCATCGACCTGGGCAGCGACCGCGAGGTGATCCTCCGGGACGGGCTCGCCACCTGGTGGAAGGGCCGGGGGACGGCCCTCTCCGCGCCCGCTACAGGCCGCATCAGCTTCGTGGACGAGGGCGTGGCGTGCCCCTCCAAGGACGCCGCTGGGGCCCGTTCCGAGCGCCCTTGACAACGGGCCCGGAATCGCGCGCGGGCCGGAAAATCGGCTCGGGCGCGATTGCGCCTCCCCCGGGAGCGCGCGCAAGTGGCCGAGATCCGGGCAGATCCCATCCTGGGCCGAAAAATCGGCCTGGGATCAGTTTCCAACGACCGTTTTCCTCCTTAGTCTAGGGGAGGCGCGCCGTGATCCGAGGAGCCTTGGAAGGCACCGATCGCGGCCCGCCGGCTGGGAGGGACACACATGCTTTACAAGGTTACCCCGATGATGCCGCCACCGGCCTCGAAGGAGGCCAAGACGGCGCGCGAGCCGGGGCAGCCGCGCAAGCGGCGCAAGTCGGCGGTCTACGATGCCGACGGGCACGAGGTGCTCATTTCGCTGATGTGCCTGAAGTGCCGCACGCTCAAGCCGCTCGCGCAGTTCGGTCTGCGCAAGATGGCGGACGGCGCCATCCGCAACCAGCCCTGGTGCCGTGGGTGCCGCTCGGGCGCGGGGACGCGCAAGCCCAAGGATGACAAGGCCACCGAGACGATGAACGTGGTGGCCGAGGCTCCCGCGGCCGTCGCGCCCAACCTCCAGGTGGTGCCGGCTCCGGCCGCCGCTTCCGCCGAGGAAGAGGCTCCGGTCGCCGTCGCCTCGCGGGGCTGAACTGATCCAGCCTGGCTGTGTCCCTCCGAGGGGCGGAGCGCTTCGCTTCGACCCTGGATGGAGGGATCTACCCAGGGGCTGGCGCGGCCCGGCGTCGGGCCAGCACGCAGCCCAGGGTGAGTCCGGCGAGGACTCCGTCGAGCACGTGCCACAGCACCCACTTCAGCTGCAGATCAATCGGTCCTGACGGCGGGGCATGCGCCAGCCTCGGTCCGAGCAGCACGGCTCCGAATGCGACGGTGGGCAGCAGCACCCGGAGGAAGTCGCGCCAGCGGCCACCCGGGGCTTCGGGCAGGTGCGGGTAGTGGCGCACCAGGAATCCCAGCACCACCAGCGAGCCCACCACCGACGAGCCGTGCTGCAGCCACGTGGCGAGCGGCAGCTCCCAGGGGCCCAGCGTGAGGGGGTTGTCGGGGTAGAGCACGCTCGAGGGCCAGCGGTAGCGGTGGGTGAAGCTGTCCCAGATGGCGTGGGTGGCCGCGCCGAGCCCCACCGCGAGGATCGCCAGGGCCCAGGCCCGCGCGCCCCGGGGGAGTCCTCGGGTGAGGAGGAAGCGGCCCCACTGGACACCGCCCACGGCGGGCAGCGTGCGGTGCAGCACCGGGAGCACCAGCGCCTCCAGCCACACCCAGAGGAGCAAGCCCACGGGCAGGCTGAAGCGCAGCAGTCCCTCCGGAGTGTGGGAGCTGCGCGAGCCCATTCCGAACAGGTACGCGAGGTCGGGCACGCTGGCCCCCACCACGAGCGCGGCCGGGGGAAGCCCGCGGAACCGGCACAGGGGCAGGATCGCCGCGGCATGGGCGGGCAAGGTGAGGGGCATTCGTCACGGATGATAGTAGCTTGGGCGCGTGTCCAACGACGCTCAGTTGCTCCAGAACGCTCCTTCCCGCCGCCGGGCGCTGTCCGAAGCGGCGCTCGTGCTCGTCACCGTGTTCATTCCGGGCTCGCTCGCCGTGCTCGACCTGGTGCCGCGCCTCGCCGTCACCTGCCTCCTGGCCGCCTGGGGGCTTGTGCTCCTGCGCCCCTGGGAGGACTGGCGCGCGGGCCAGGTGCCCCGCGCGGTGGGCACTGTCCTTCTCTTCGGGCTGGCGCTCGGGGCTTCCATGGCGGGTGGATGGCTCGGAGGAGAGGGCGTTGCGCCGCCTCCCCGGCTCGGTGTCCGGCACACGGAGGTCTCCGTGGCGGGGGATGGGCAGGACGTGTCGAAGGTGGTGGAACTCACCCATGTGGTGCGGGGAGCGCCAGCGGACGGCCGCCTGGAGGTGGGAGACCGGATCCTCGGGGTGGATGGTCAGATGTTGTCCTCATCGGATCCCGAGGAGGAATTCCAGGAGCGCATCCGGACGGCGGGAGACGGGGCCAGCACCGAGATGCGGTTCATCGTCCAGCGCAAGGGTGAGATGAGCGAGGTGACGGTCCCCGTCGGACCCGCGCCGAATACCACCCCCTTCAAGAAGCCCGGCGCGATTCTGTGGCTGTGCCTTCGTGCGCTCGGGGTGAGTCTGCTCGTGGGGCTGTTGCTCTGGAGGGACGGGCAGGGGCCGGCTCAGCTCGGGTTCGTTCGCGAGGGGCTGGGGCGGGAGATCCTCCTCTCCATTCCCGTTCTCGTGGGGGCGTATGTCGCCAACATCGCCGCCTCCATTCCGCTCGCCTTGCTGGGGGTTCTCTTGAAGCTCTCCGACAAAGAGCTCTTGGCTCGCAAGGAGGTGGCCACTGGACTGGTGGAGATGGGGCTCAGCGTGCCGGTCTTCGCCATGGCGATGGTGCTCGTGGCGGGCTTCGAGGAGCTCGCCTTCCGGGGCTTCCTCGTGCCGAGGCTGAAGGTGCTTCTGGGGAACTGGCCCGCCGCGGTGTTGCTCTCGGCCGCGCTCTTCGGGCTGGGACACTTCTACGAAGGCACCCTCGCCGTCGCGCAGACCGCCGTGCTCGGGGCCTACTTCGGCTTCGTCTTCGTCTTCGTCCGCCGCTTCCGCCTGCCCTCCGTCATGCTGGCGCATGCGGCGTTCAACACCATCAACTTCACGTTGATGATCTGGCTCCAGAGATCAGGGTTGCTCGAGAAGATCACTGGAGCTCGGCCTCCGGCTCCTTGAACGGTTCACACGGAGGGGGGCACGGGGGCAACCCGGGGGCCAGATACCCTCACCCCGGGGGGCTTGCCCCCCCTTTGAACGACGGGGGGCTCCTCTCCCGAGGGGAGAGGGGAAGTAGGGGGCAGTGGGGATCGAGTGACGTCCGGATGTTGGTGGCTACAGACGCAGGCCCGCGGGCAGGGTGTCGCCGAGCGCTCGCGCTTCATCCGCCTCCTCGAGCGCCACCACTTCCGTCACCATCCGCACCCATGTGTCCGCTGCCTTCGCCGCTCGCAGCGCCTGGGCTGTCTTCGCTCGCAGCTCGGGGCTGATGTCCCGCATGCGGTCTCCCGTCAGCCGCGCCAGTTGTGCCGCCGCGAACGGCGCCCCGTCGATGCGCTTGAGGTCCAGTTCCAGCAGCAGCGACAGCCAGGCCTCCGCCACCTCCACGTCCACCACCTTGTGGCTGCTGCCGTAGAGGGGCACTCGCGCGCCCAGCCGTCCCAGTGCCCACGCCCACGGGCCGCCGCTCTTGTTCTCCGCCTTCAGCCGCGCTGCCACCCACCCGCCGAACTCCGCCTTGTCTCCCGGCTCCAGGTGCTCCAGCGACGCTGCCGTGCGCACCATCTCGTCCAGGCCCTCGGGCTGGATGCCCTTGAGCTTGCCCGGGGGTTGCGGCGCGTCCAGCGGCACCTTCCTCGCCAGGTGCGGCTTCAGGTAGTCGTAGAGCTTCCGCTGCTGCGCCTCGCTCAGGCCGCCCGCGATGCGCCGCCACATCACCCAGAACTCGATCCACACCGACTTCTCGGTGTGGTGCTGCACCAGCGGCTCGAACAGCGTGAACGTCTGCTCCGCCCGCCAATGGTCCAGCGGGTAGCCGAAGCCCGGCCGCAGCGTGTAGCCCGTCAGGCTGTAGAAGACGCGCTCGTGGTCCGCCGTGCGCCGCCGCTTGGAGGCCCCCGCGAACAGCGTGCTCCACAGCTCGCGCAGCACCGGCACCCGCCACGTCTCGCGCGGGCCCAGCACCTTCTCCAGCGTGCGCGACAGCTGCTTCACGTCCTTGGGGCCAATGGGCAGCGGCTTGTTGCCGTACACCCGCTCGGCGTTCTCCTTCGCCTCGGCGAAGCGCGCCGGCATGGACTCGGTGACGGTCAGCTCCCGCTCGCCGCTCGTGCCCCGCAGCTCGAACTCCAGGCGCCAGCGCTCGTCCGCCACGTTCGACACGGCGAACAGCTCCAGCGTCCCAATCTCCGTGAGCCCCGCCTGCAGGTGCACCGGCACCTCCGCCGTCTTCCCCGCGGCGCCCTTGAGCACCGTGTGGATGGGCGGCAGCGGCTTCAGCTCCTCCATCAGCGGCACCACGTCGCCCGGTTTGTCGATGCGGTCGCTCGTGGTGGAGTACAGCGTGAACTGCACCGGCCGCCCCAGCGTCAGCGTGAAGGAGCGCTCGCCGATGTCGACCTGGTTGCCCTCCTCGAAGCCTCGGGGGATGAGGCACAGCACCGGCTGCTCCGAGCTGTCCGCCGGCCGCTGCAGGGCCACGTAGTACGCACGCGCCGCGCCGCCGCCGATCTTCAGGCCGTGCCCGCGCCGCACCAGCCCGTAGTACGCCGCGCCGCGCGCCACCGCCAGCTCCAGCGACTCGTGCTTCAGCAGCCGGATGCGCGGAGCTCCCGGCCACCACGCGCTCACCGCCTCAACCAGCCGAGCGGACAACTGGGGCGAGTTGAAGACACCTCCGTTGAGCAGGATGGCGTCGGGGCGGGGCAGGGCGCCTTCCACGGGGGCCGTCTCTCCCAGGGCCGCGAAGCCCGCCGCCGCGTGCTGCGCGAGGAAGGCCGCCAGGTGCCGGGTGATGGCCGCGTCCTGCGCGTATGGCAGTCCCAACTCCTGCAGCGCCATGCGCGACACGCGCCGCGGCCGCTCCTGCGCACCCGAGCGCGGGAAGAAGCCGTCCATGACGAGGCGCTCCGCCTCCTCGCGCGTGAGCTCCGTGGACAGCGAGCCGCCCAGTAGCCGGCTGCCCTCGGAGACGAGTGACACGCCATAGCGCTCGGGAGGATTGTTGCCGAGCAGGGCCTCCTTGGCGGTGCGAGCCGCCTGGATGGCCTGGGTCCACTGGGTGGCGGACAGGCGCCGGTTGCCATCCGGGAAGAGCTTCTCCTCCACGCGTTTGGCGAGCGCGGCGTCCATGTTGTCGCCGCCGAGCATGAGGTGCTCGCCCACCGCGAGCCGCCGCAGCATGGGGCCCTCGGGGGACACGCCCGCGTGCACCAGGGTGAAGTCCGTGGTGCCGCCGCCCACGTCCACCACCAGCACCAGCCGCACGCCCTCCAGCGACTGCGCCAGATCCTTCCGGTGGCGCGCGGTGTAGTCGTAGAAGGCCGCCTGCGGCTCCTCCAGCAGGGTGAACTTCTCCAGGCCCGCCTTGCGCGCGGCGCTCACCGTGAGGGCGCGGGCCGCCTCGTCGAAGGAGGCGGGCACGGTGATGACCACCTCCTGTTGTGCCAGCGGGGCCTCGGGGTGGGCGTGGTTCCACGCCTGGGCCATGTGCTGGAGCAGCAGGGCACTGGCCTCCACCGGGGACAGCTTCGCCACGTCCGCCGGAGCGCCCCACGGGAGGATGGGAGCGGAACGGTCCACGCCCGGGTGGCACAGCCAGCTCTTCGCGGACGTCACCACCCGGCCCGGCACCCGAGCCCCCTGCCAGCGGGCGAGCTCGCCCACCACCTGCGAGCCGCTGTCGCCCCAGGGCAGGCGGAGCGAGCCGGCGGCGAGCTCATGGCCGGCGGGCACGTAGACACACGAGGGCAGCAGGGGCCGCGGGCTCACCTCGCCCTGGCGCACCAGTTGGGGGACGGGGAAGTCCTCCACGGGAGCGGTGGGCCCCTTCGCGGGGTCCACCGAGGCAACGGCGCAGTGCGTGGTTCCGAGGTCGATGCCGACGATGTGCATAGGCGTGCGGGCGGCCCTCCCGGGCCGCGCGGGGCTCCTTCTACTCCTTCATGCGGACGTTGAGCTCCAGCTTCCACTTGCCGGGGCCGTCCTTCTGCAGGCACCGCAATTCCAGCGTGCCCACCTCGGTGACGGCGGCCTGGAGGTTGACGGGGGTGAGGTCCCCGAAGGGCGTGGGCGTGCCCGGGAGCGTCGTCTCGATGGGGGCGAGCTCCTCGAACTCGGCACTGTCCACGTCGTCCACCAGGACGCCCACCTTGTCGTCTCGCCGCACGGACGAGGCGAAGAAGCGGAAGCGGGTGGGCTCGCCGGTGACGAGGCCGAACTCCTGCGGAGGCACGTCCGCCTGGGTGCCCTCCTCCATGCCGAAGGGGGCCACGCACAGCGCCTTCACCGGGGGCTCCATGCCGGGCACGGCGGGCATGGCCGTCTCCACGCCCACGTAGTAGGCGCGCGCCGTGCCGCCGCGGATGCGCAACCCATGGCCCTGCCGCACCCAACCGTAATAGGCCGCGCCGCGCGCCACGGACAGGTCCAGGTCCGCGCCCGCGAGCTCCTGGGCCGGCTGGCCACCGTCCGCGGTGAGCCACGCGTTGAGCACCTCCATCACCCGGGCCTTGAGCGGGCCCGCCTTGAAGACGCCGCCGTTGAAGAGCACGGCGGTGGGGTGGATGAAGGACTTGCCGCCCACGTTCACCGGCGAGTCCGGCGAGCTGGCCAGCGCCTGGGCCTGCCGGGTGAGGAAGGCGGCGAGGTGCTTCGTCACCGCCGGGTCCTGCGCGTACGGCAGGGCCATCTGCGCGAGACCGGTGCGCCGGGCCACGCGCGGCAGCTCCGCGACGGGGGAGGGCGGGAAGAAACCATCGGTGAGGACGCGGTCCAGGTCCTCGCGGGCCAGCTCCGTGCGCAGCGTGCCGCCGATGAGCGACGAGCCGCGGCCCGGAATCGCGATGGGCGCCTTGGCCATGGACGGATCGCCGTACAGCGTCTCCTTGGCCATGCGGCAGCCATAGGTGAGGGCGTTGAACTGCCACGCGTCGAGCTTCTTGCCCTCGGCGGTGAGGCGCTGGTTGAGCGTGTGCGCCAGCGCCAGGTCCATGTTGTCGCCGCCCAGGAGGATGTGGTCGCCCACCGCCACGCGGGTGAGCTCCACGTCGCCCGCGCGGTCTCGCACGGTGATGAGCGAGAAGTCCGTGGTGCCGCCGCCCACGTCCACCACCAGGATGACCTCGCCCACCTTCACGCGCTTGCGGAAGGCCTCGCCCTGCGCCTCCAGCCAGGCGTAGAGCGCCGCCTGCGGCTCCTCCAGGAGGATGATGTTCTCCAGGCCCGCGGCCTTCGCGGCCTCGAGCGTCAAATCCCGCGCGGCGGCGTCGAAGGAGGCCGGGACGGTGATGATGACGTCCTGCGCGGCCATGGCGTTGCCGGCGTCCTCCTTCGACCGGGCGAAGGTGTGGTCCCACGCCTCGCGCAGGTGGCGCAGGTAGCGCGTGGAGGCCTCCACCGGGGACACCCGCTGCACCTCCTCGGGGGCCTGCCAGGGGAGCAGCGCGCCGCGCCGGTCCACTCCGGGGTGGCTCAGCCAGCTCTTCGCCGAGGACACCAGCCGGGTGGGCACCTTGGCGCCGTGCACGCGGGCGAACTCCCCGGCGATGCTCGTGGCCGCCGGGTTCCACGGCAGTGCCAGGCTCCCCTGGGGGAACTCCTGGCCGCCGGGCAGGTAGAGGAACGAGGGCAGCAGCGTCCGCGCCTCCACGGTACCGGGTGCTATCAGCTGCGGGATGGGCAGCATGGACTGCGCCGCGCCGCGCGCCTTCGCCTCCTCCAGGTTGAAGTAGGAGACCGCGGAGTGCGTGGTGCCGAGGTCGATTCCAATCGCGTATCGGGCCATATGCGCTCCAATCTGGTGTCAGGACAGCTCGACTTCAGCGGGCGACAGCACCCGGGGATCCATCGCCGCGCTGGTGGACGGGAATTTCACGGCCGTGGTCATCCACCCGTGGTGCTTGAGCGCCCCCGTATAGGGAGGCTGGCCCGCCACGTTGCCGGTGAGGCGGATGCGCTGGGCATCGAAGCCCGCGGGCACGTTCACCCGGTCGCCCTCGGACTGGGGCAGCACCGGCTCCAGCGTGAGGTACTGGCGCAGCACCTTGCGGCACCCCTCGTGGACGATGCGGGCCGCGGCGCCCACGTCCGCGTCCGGGAACGACGCCACGTCCTCCTGGAGGAAGTCGATGAGGCGCCCCTCGCGCTGCAGCATGGCGAGGAACTGGAGGGCCGGGGCGTGCTCCCGCTCGGGGGGCAGCGCGGCAACCGGCTCCTTCTTTTCCGGCGCTTTTTCCGGAACGGGCTGTCCAGCGGGCTGCTCGGTGATCGGCTTTCCTGCCGGGAGCTCGCCCGCCGCGTCCGCCTGCTGCAGGGGGAGGACCGCCCGGGCGAACGCCGGGTTGGCCCAGATCCGCCAGAAGCACAAGAACGCGAGCCAGAAACGAGCGAAGAACGAGAGCGAAGGCTGGTCGGTCATCGGCTCCGGATAACAGACCCCCGGAGCTTTTCAATTCACTCGTAGGCCAAATGAAAAGGGCCTCACTGTTTCCAGTGAGGCCCTTCCCTGTTGCATGGTGGAGGTGGACGGGATCGAACCGACGACCTTCGCATTGCGAACGCGACGCTCTCCCAACTGAGCTACACCCCCGCAACCAACTATGTGTGCCAACCGGCGGGGCTTTTTCTCCGCCGCCGAAAGACGAACGGGCAGATACAGGACCCTATTCCACGTGTCAAGCCGGGAATCTTCCGGGCCTCTTGCGCGATTGACGCGCGGCAACTCGGGGTGTCATAAGAACCCCCTCCCATCAGGCGCTTCCCATCGGAATGTCTACTCCCTCATCGAAGTTGAGCCCGGCCGAGATTACGAAGCTGGAGCAAGCGTTTGCTTCGGATCCCTCCTCCGACGCGTACAAGCCGCTGGCCGAGGCGTACCTGGCCGCAGGTCGCTTCATGGAGGCCATGGTCGTCTGCAAGAAAGGGGTGAAGGCCCACCCTGATCGCGCGGATCCTCGTCTCCTCCTGGGCCGCGTGTACGCGGAGCAGGGCAAGGACAAGAAGGCCCTGGAAGAGGTGCTCGGCGCCCTTCAGGTGCAGCCCACCGACAAGGCCTCGCTGCGCATGGCGGGGACGCTGCAGCTGAAGACCGGAGAGGGCGAGGCCGGCAAGGCCAACCTTCTCAAGGCCTACGCCGCGGACCCCGCGGACGCCGAGACGCTCGCGGCCATGCAGCAGTATCAGGTGCAGCCGCCCCAGGCCGCCGCGCCCGCTCCGGCGCCCGTGGCCGCTCCGGCCCCCGTCGCCGCTCCGGCGCCTGTCGCCGCGCCCGTGGCCGCTCCGGCTCCCATGGCCGCCGCGCCCGCTCCCGCCGCCGAGCCCGCTCCGGCTCCCGCCGCCGCCCGCAGGCGTCCGGTGGCCGCCGAGCAGGATGAGGAGGAGGCTCCGCGTCCCAAGGCCCGCGCCGAGAAGCCCGCCAGCGCCCCGGCCCGCCGCGCCGCGCCCGTCGTGGTCGACGAGGACGATGACGTCGATGACGACGACGCGCCTCGCAAGTCGCGCAAGAAGGGCGGCGGCAGCGCCAGGTTCATCACCCTCGGCCTGGTGATCGCCGTCCCCCTCATCCTGGGTGGCTACTTCTGGCAGGGGCGCATGGCCGCCCAGCGCAACCGGGAGATCAAGAAGCAGCTCGACGCCGCCACCGAGCAGCTCAAGCACGACTCGTTCGCCTCCTACAAGAAGGCCTGCGAGGCGGCCGACAAGGCGCTCGAGGTGGACGACACCTCCACCGCCGCCCACGGCTACCTGGCCTACGCCTACGCCATCCGCTGGGGTGAGCACGGCGGCGGCGACGACGCCCGCAAGCGCGCCGAGGAGCACCTGGCCTCCGCCAAGAAGAGCGGGGAGATCAGCTCGCACCTGTACGCCGCCGAGGCGCTCATCAAGACGTACGGTGGCAAGGGCAAGGACGCGCTCGGCGAGCTCGAGGGCCGCGTCAAGAAGTTCGACGAGGAGGGCAAGCGCAGCTCGCTGCTGTACCTCACGCTCGGCCTCATCCAGATGAACGCGGGTGACCTGGACCGCGCCAAGGACAACCTGGAGAAGGCCCAGGGCCTGTCTCCGGATGATCCGCGCATCTACGCCGCGCTGGGTGCCGCGTACCGCCGGCTCGGCCAGGACGCCATCGCCTGGAAGAACTACGACTTCGCGCTGCGCTACGAGAAGGACCACCACGAGTCCCTGCTCGGCAAGTCCCTGCTGATGCTCGAGCAGGACGAGGCCAACTTCGGGCTGGCCGCGGTGATGATCAAGAAGCTGCTGGATGCCGATCCGCCTCCGTCGCCGCGTCAGCTCGCGGCGGCCAACCTGGCGCGCTCGCTGCTCATCTCGCGCGTGTCCGCGTCCATGGAGAAGCTCAAGCCCGAGGAGCAGGCCAAGCTGGCCGAGGCCACCGGGGTGCCCACCGACAAGGAGAAGGCGCGCCAGGAGCTGACCAAGGCCGAGGAGACGGGCTTCACGCTGGACAAGGCCAGCCCCGAGCTGTCGCTCATCAAGGGCCGCCGGCTGCTCTCCGAGAACGAGTACGACAAGGCCGCCGAGGAGATCCGCAAGGCCATCAAGATCGATCCCACGCGCGCCCAGTTCTACGTGGAGCTGTCCAAGGCCCTCATGGGCAAGCAGGGCGGCGAGAAGGAGGCCGCCGAGGCCCTCGTCACCGCCATCAAGACCATGGGTGACAGCCCCAAGCTGCTCACCATGCTGGGCAACGCCTACCGCAAGCAGAACAAGCTCAACGAGGCGATCGACGCGTACAAGCGCTCGGTGAAGGAGCCGAACGCGAAGAACCCCGAGGCCCGCCTGGCCATGGGCACCATCTTCCGCGAGCGGGGCGAGTGGACGATGGCCCAGGAGTCGCTGGAGAAGGCGAGCACCGAGTTCATCGGCCAGCCGGACCGCAACGCCACCGCGCTGCTCGAGCTGGCGCGCGTCTTCGAGGGCAAGGGCGACCCCGCCAAGGCCGACGAGACGTACCAGAAGGCGCTCAACGCGGACGAGAACTACTGCCCGGCCTACTACTTCTACGCGGCGTTCCTGAAGAAGGACCCGAAGCAGGCCACCAAGGCCAAGCCGCTGGCGCAGCAGTACATCACGTGCGCGCCCAAGGGCGAGTACGTGGCGCAGGCCGGCGCGTTGTGAGCCGGACTGCCGCTTCCGACAAGCGGTGCTGATGTCGACGGGCGCGGGGATGGTGAAAATCCCGCGCCCGTTTGCTTGAAGTGCGACTCCCCTCTGTGTAAGGGAGTCAGCCGTGAGCGCGCGTGCCGTGAGTCATCAGTCGAGCTTCGCTTCGGATCTGCTGTCCCTCACCAAGCCGAGGCTGTCCGGGCTGGTGATCGCCACCGCCGCGGGCGGCATGTGGCTGGCGCCCGGCGAGCTGACGGTGCCGCGCATCCTCGTGACGCTGCTGGCCACCGCGGGCACGGTGGGCGCCGCCAACGCGCTCAATTGCTACTGGGAGCGGGAGAGCGATCGCTTCATGGCGCGCACCCGCAACCGTCCGCTGCCCTCGGGGCGCATGGAGCCGGGCGTGGCGCTGGGCTTCGGGCTGGCCCTGGCGGCCCTGTCCCTGCCGGCGCTCGCGCTGGGCGCCAACCTGCTCACCGCGGGCCTGGGCCTGGTGGCGCTGCTCAGCTACGTGCTCGCGTACACGCCGCTCAAGGCGCGGACGTCCGCCTCCATGCTGGTGGGCGCGGTGCCCGGCGCGCTGCCTCCACTCATGGGCTGGACGGCCGTCACGGGACAGATCGACGCGGGCGGCTACGTCCTCTTCGCCATCCTCTTCCTGTGGCAGATCCCGCACACCATCGCGATCGGCCTGTTCCGCAAGGACGAGTACGCGGCGGCCGGCCTCAAGACCGTGGCGCTGGAGCGCGGGGAGGACTCCAGCCGGCTGCAGATCGTCCTCTACCTGGTGGCGCTGGTGCCCATGACGCTGCTGCCCTTCCAGCTGCGCATCGCCGGGGCGTGGTACCTGGCGGCCGCGGTGGTGCTGGGCCTGTCCTTCCTCGGACTGGGGGCGACCGGGCTCTTCCGGAGCCTGGGAAGGCCCTGGGCCCGTCAGACGTTCCTGTTCAGCCTGCTGTACCTGGCCGGCCTCTTCGCCGCGCTGATGCTCGACAGCGGGGGACACGGTTGATTCGAGGATGATGCACTCCGCGGTGCCCCTGCTGCAGCTCGACGGCCTCACCCGGCGCTTCAAGGCGCGCGTGGCGCTCGAGGGGCTGAACCTCGCGGTGGGCGCGGGCGAAGACACTCCCGCCTTCACCGAGGAGCGTGCGCCGGGCGGGCTCGCGCTCCAGTGGTCCACCGTGCGCGTGCTGCTGGCGCGCGACGTGGTGCGCTTCTTCCGACAGCCCAGCCGGATTGTGGGCGCGCTCGCCCAGCCCATCCTCTTCTGGTTCGTCATCGGCGCGGGCTTCGCCGGCTCCTTCCGCGTCGAGGGCGCGCAGGGCCTGGACTACCAGCGCTTCTCCTTCCCGGGTGTCGTCACCATGGTGGTGCTCTTCAGCGCCATCTTCGCCACCATCTCCGTCATCGAGGACCGGCGCGAGGGCTTCCTCCAGTCGGTGCTCGCCGGGCCGGGCTCGCGCCTGGCGGTGGTGCTGGGCAAGGCCCTGGGCTCCTCGGCCATCGCGCTGCTGCAGGCCTCGCTCTTCCTCCTCTTCGCCCCCATGGCCGGAGTGAAGGCCGCCACCCTGGATGTGCCGCTGCTGCTGACGGTGATGGTGCTCTCCGCCCTGGGCCTCACCGGCATGGGCATCGCCCTGGCCTGGTGGGTGCGCTCCACCGCCGGCTACCACGCGGTGATGAGCATCGTCCTGCTGCCCATGTGGGTGCTCTCCGGTGCGATGTTTCCCCTCAAGGGGGCCGGGCCGCTGTTGGCGTGGGTGATGCGCCTCAACCCCATGCGCTTCTCCGTCGAGGGCGTGCGGCGCGCGTTGTATGGCGCCGAGGCCTCGCTCGCCGTGGGCACCGCTTCTTCTGGCGCGGGTCTCGAGGTGCCCGTGCTGCTGGTGTTCGCCACCGTCTTCCTGGGGCTCGCCGCTTTGAGCGTTAGTAGACGCGAATAGCCGGAATAGCTGTTGTTCCGTTGGTTCCGCGACCTCTCTTCTGTTACGAGGGGTCCCCATGACATCTGGCCGCTGTGCGCGACCCGATACGCGTCGGCGACACGAGGGAGTGTTCACATGAAGTTGCGTACGCTGGGCGTCGCGGTGCTCGGTGCGGTGGGACTCGCCGCCGTGCCGGCCTGCCAGAAGCACGAGGCCCCTCCGGCCGCTCCCGTGGCCAAGGCCCCCGCTCCCGCGCCCAGGGCCGAGGCTCCCGCCCCAGCGCCCGCTCCGCCCGCCACCGGTGGCGGCACCGTGAAGGGCACCATCGCCTTCAAGGGCGCTCCCCCCACGCCCGCCTCCATCAAGCCCAGTGATGATCCCGCCTGTGATGGCATGGCGCTGAAGGAGCAGTCCGTCCTGGTGACGGACGGCAAGCTGGCCAACGTGCTCGTGCGCGTGCGCGGCCTGGTGCCCCACTCGCGCCCAGGCGAGCCCGCGCTCATCGACCAGCAGAAGTGCTCCTATACCCCGCGCGTGCAGGGCGTCACCGCCGGGCAGCAGGTGTTCATCAAGAACGGCGACGGCACGTTGCACAACGCGCGTGCGCTGAATGGCACGAAGACCGTCTTCAACGTGGCCCAGCCTCCCAACGCCAAGGCCGTGCCCCGCCCCCTGCCCGCCGATGCCGAGGTCATCCGCCTCAAGTGTGACATCCACCCGTGGATGGCCGCCTGGGTGGTGGTGAATCCGAATCCGTACTTCGCCACCTCGGGCTCGGATGGCGCCTTCTCCATCGAGCACCTGCCCGCGGGCACCTATACCCTCGAGGCCTGGCACGAGACGCTCGGGACCAAGACGGCCGAGGTGTCCGTCAAGGAAGGGGAGACGGTGACGGCCTCCTTCGAGTTCTCCTCCGAGGACGCCAAGGGCACGGCTTCCGGCGGGGTGAAGTAGGCACGGGTCCGGGGCTCCGGTGGGAACCCGGGGCCCGGATACCCTCACCCCCGCCCTCTCCCGAGGGGAGAGGGAGTGGCGGTGTCTACGTCTGGACGCGAGAGGATGCCGGTGGGTGCTGGGTCGCGGCGGGGCCCTCGCGTTTCACGGTGAAGCCCACCCGGGCGCCTCCTCCCGGACGGTTCTCCGCGAAGGTGTCGCCACCGTGCGCCCGGGCGATTCGCTGCACCAGCGCCAGCCCCAGTCCCAGCGAGCCCGCCTCCCGGGCCTCGCCGCCCCGGTCCTTCCGGTAGAAGGGCGCGAAGATGCGCGTCTCCTCGCCGGGCTGCAGCCCCGGGCCGCGGTCGTCCACGCAGAAGGCGAGCTGTCCGTCCCGCTCGAGCAGCCGCAGTGCCTCCACCCCCTGGCCGTGCTTGCGTGCGTTGTCCAGCAGGTTGGCCAGCGCGCGCCCCAGCAGCGTGGCGTCTCCCGTCAGCTTCGCCTCGGGCAGCTCCACGGACAGTGCCTCCGCGGGCAGCCCCGTACGCTCCAGTGCCCGTGCCGCCAGGTCCTTCCCGTCCAGCTCCCGGGGCGTCAGCTGGCCGAAGTCCAGCCGCGAGCTCGCGAGCAGCTCGCCCACCAGCGCGTCCAGCTCCACCACCTCGCGCTCCATCTGGTCCGCCGTCTGCTCCGAGCCTCCCGCGTCGCGCATCAACTCCACGAGCACCCGCATGTGCGCCAGGGGCGTGCGCAGCTCATGGGACACTGCGGCCAGCAGCTCGCGCTGATCCGCCATCTGCCGCTCGACGCGTGTGGCCATCTCGTTGAAGGCGTCGGCCAGCACGGACATCTCGCCGGTGGCGTAGCGGCCCAGATGCACGCGCGTGTCCAGCTTGCCCTCGCCCAGCTCCTGCGCCGCCCGCGCCAGCGTGTCCAGCGGCCGCGACAACCTCCGGGCGAGCCACCCCGAGGCCATCCACAGCGTGGTCCCGGCGAGAATCAGCACCATCGGCCCGCGCCAGGGCGCTCCCCGGGGCCGGGTGTGTCCGTAGCAGGCGTTCGCCGTGCCGAGCCTCACCCCGCCACGCTCCACCGGTACGGACATCTCCGCATGGGGAGGGCAGGGCTCACCGGCCCGAGACAGCAGTGCTCCGGAGGCATCCCGCAGCTCCACGCTGACGAGCAGGTCCTCGGAGATGGAGCGCACGAGCGCGTCCCGGCGCACCGGATCGTCCCACACCTCGACGAGGCGGTTGTTGATGAAGGTGCGTGCGCGAGTGGCCTCCTGGCGCCAGGAGCCATCCCCCATCAACCCGCCCATCACGCTCATCACCGTGCCCACCACCAGGCCGGTGGTGAGGATGGAGACGCCGAACCAGACGAAGAGCCGGCGGCGCAGCCGGGCGCGGATGAAGTGCCCCAACCGGCTCATGGGCCCGTAGCGGTGCCCGGCCCGGAGCCTGTGCAGGGGGTGGACCGGGTGCCCGTGCGGGTGGCGTCTCATGGGCCCTCTCATGGTCACTCCTTGGTGAAGAGGTAGCCCACGCCGCGCACCGTCTTGATGAGGCGGTTGCCCTCGTCTCCCAGCTTCTGCCGCAGGTGGGAGATGTGCACGTCCACGGTGCGCTCGCCCACCACGGTGTCGCTCCGGCCGGCCTCGCCGAGCAGTGCATCGCGGGGAATGACGCGCCCGGCCCGCCGCACCAGGGCCACCAGGAGATCGAACTCGAGCCCGGTGAGCTCCACCAGCTTGCCGCCCGTGCGCACTTCCCGGGCCGACACGTCGATGGAGACGCCACTGGACTCCAGCTTCTCGGCCACGGCCGCGGGCTGGGCGCGCCGCAGCACGGCCCTCAGGCGCGCGAGCAGCTCGCGAGGGCTGAAGGGCTTGGCCAGGTAGTCATCCGCGCCGAGCTCCAGGCCCACCACGCGGTCCGTCTCGTCGCCGCGCGCGGTGAGCATGATGACGGGCAGGGTGCTCTTCGCGCGGATGCGCCGGCACACCTCGAGCCCGTCCATGCCGGGCATCATCACGTCCAGCAGCACGGCGTCGTAGGTGCTGGCCTCCAGCGCGGCCAGGCCGCGTCCTCCATCGGGTGCATGGGTGACGGTGATGCCGTTCTGCCCGAGGTACTGCGCGAGCAGCTCGTACATCCGGGTGTCATCATCGATGAGGAGGACGCGGGTGGCCATGGGAGAGCACCGACTCTACTGCACCTGTGGACCCTGGGGCGCCTGGGCCTGGGGCTGCGGACCCTGCGGGGCCTGGGCGGGCGCCCACCGCGGGGCGCCGGAGCGGAAGGAGTCGTCGTCATAGGCCCGGCCCTGGCGGCAGTGGCCACCGTAGGCGTGACCGTAGCGGTGCCAGCGGTAGAGGCTGGCGAAGCCGGAGGAGTAGCCCGCGACGGTGCCGAGGGCGAGCAGGGCGATGAGAAAGCGGCGGCGCATGGTGTGTTCCTTTCCTGGTTCCGGGTGGAGGAGTGCTCAGCAGGACCGGGCGCCGCGCCAGCCGCCGCAGCCGCCGCCGTAGCCGGAGTGGCGGTAGCCGTGGCCCCAGCCGTGCTCGAGCATGTCCGCGAGCTCGCGCCGCTGCTTCGCATCCAGCGCCTCGTGGACCTTGGAGAGCGAGGTGCGCAGCGTCTTGCGGAGGTTGTCGATGAGCTCGTCGTGCTTCGCGTCCAGCTCGCGCAGGGCGGCGGCGTCGAAGGACTCGCCCCGCAGCGAGCGGGCGGCGGCGGCGCGGGTGGCGCTCATCTCGTCGCGCATCTTCGCGAAGGCCTCGGTGAGATCATCCGCGGCCTGGACGAGCACCTTCTCCTGGCCGGGCGAGGTGTCCAGGCGCTCGAAGAGCCACCGCATGCGGCCGCGCCAGCTCCAGCGGCCGGGGCCGCCGTGGCGGTGGTGCCAGCGGCCGCGGCGCAGGGTGTAGAAGAGACCGGCCAGGCAGGCGGTACCGAAAATGAATCCGAACATGTGCTGCTCCTTCCGTGAGCGGCCGGGCAGTCAGGAGCCCGGCATCCATCGGTTGGTGCAGAAGGTACGGGGGGGGTGTGAAGGGGGCGCCCAGTACTTATGAAGAAGTGTGAAGGCCACCCACTGGAATGGGGGGGAGGTGCGGACCGTTAACCCCCACAGGCACTTCAATGGGTAGGAGTGCCCGTCTGTAGTCCGTAGAACGCACGTGCAGAAAGCAGGGAAGTACATGGCAACCGGTACCGTGAAGTGGTTCAACGACGCGAAGGGCTTCGGCTTCATCGCGCCGGACGCGGGTGGCGAGGATGTGTTCTGCCACCACTCCGCCATCAACATGGATGGCTTCCGCTCCCTGGCCGAGGGCCAGAAGGTGGAATACGAAGTGACCAAGGGCCCCAAGGGCCTGCAGGCGCAGAACGTGCGCCCGGCGGGGTGACAGGCCTCGCCTCCACGGCCTGAGAAGGCCGTGTCCTTCGCGCCCGCTCTTCCCGTCGAGGGGGGAGCGGGCGTGTCGTTGCGGGGTTGGTGTGGCCCGGCGCTCCTTACCTTGTCCGGCAAAGGACAACCGCCAGCGTCCGCGAAGGAGACGAGATGGGCGACACCAGCGTGAAGAAGGTCGACTCCCACTTCTCCCCGAAGGGGGAGATGGGGCAGAAGTACCTGGCCGGAGGCATCCGGGTTTCCATGCGCCTGTGGGAGAACGAGCAGCCCGCCGAGCCGCTGCCCGCCGCGGCGCGCGACTACGAGACGGTCGGCTACGTCATCAAGGGCCGCGCCGAGCTGCACCTCGAGGGCCAGGTGCTGCTGCTCAACCCCGGGGACTCGTGGCTGGTGCCGAGAGGCGCGAGCCACACGTACAAGATTCTCGAGCCCTTCACGGCGGTGGAGGCCACCAGCCCGCCGGCGGCGGTGCACGGGCGCGACGAGAAGGAGAAGAACCGCGAGGGCGCCAAGGCCTGACGGTGGGGAAGGGGAGTGGGCCCTCCTGGATTCGAACCAGGGACCCATCGGTGAGCCGGGAGCGGGCGGGTTGGCAGGGGGTCGCCGCCCCTGTCACCGGCTCGCAGCCTGCGGAAAGCACTGGGGTTTCCAGTGGCGTGGAGACGGAGTCGGTTGGCACCGTTTCCACCGTTTCGACTCCGCGTGGTGCGCCATGCGTATGCGCCCAGGAGCCACACCATCTCCCCGGCGGACGTATCTAATTCTTAATCCACATCCAAGCTCCAAGTGCCCGCGTTCCAATGCTTCAACGCCTGGGATGCCTCAAAAGGAATCAGGCCTTCCCCCTTGGCTGCTTCCTCTAGAACGGGCCTGGCTTGCTCTGGTCGCTCGCTGAGCAGAAAAACCGCCGCGTAAACCCGAACATCCATGCGCGGATGCGCAAACAACGCCGCGAGTGCGTCCCGCCCCGCCTCACCGTGGTCTCGCAATTTCTTGAAAGCCGCCGTGTAACGCCTGGCGCACTTGTTTCCGGCCTTGCTATCACCTCTCATGATCGCATCTGTCTGTGCGGCCACGTTTCGAGCGAACTCCTCCGCAAGGCTCTCCACGTTCATTTCCAGATTCCTTTTTTGATGTTCTCGATCGCCAGCAAGCCAAACTCCCGCTGTGCCTCGTAAGACTGGGTGCTGAGCCACTTCCTGACCGTCAGCTTTGTGGACTTCGTGATGGCCGGTCGAATCGACGAATAGAAAGCACTGATGTCTGTGTGTAAATCCTTATCCAGGGCAATGACGTTTTCGGTGTTATGCAGGGCTGCGCCACCAAACCGTTTCTCATTCCCAGGAGTCTTCTCCACGATGTGATGCCATTCCTTTCCCGTCCCCGCGGAGCCCATGGCCGATTTGAAGCCACCAAACGACCCCCACGCCCTGTGTCCGTTAGGGAGGAGCTTGCCCCGAGCCGGTGCAGGACTCCCAGCGCTCACGCTCCGGGCAGCCATGGCCACGGCATGAGGCGCCATCACCACGCGGATCGTCCTCTCTGGCACCGAGAAAATAAGGCGCTCGGCTCCCGTTGCCGTCTCCAGCAGGCCCAAGCCGGTACTCGCCGCTACTCTCTCCGACGCTTGCGTGAATCCGGGGAGCATTGGGGCCTTGGACGCAAGGGCCACCGTTTCACCAATGGCCGCCGTCCCAACAATGACGAGAATCCGCACACTGTTGGGGCCAATGACACGCCCGAAACGCTCGCCGATCTCGCGCAACTCCGCAAAGGTAGAAGCCCGGGCTGCATCTTCGTAAAGCTGTGCATAGGCTCGCAGCAGGTCGAAGAATTCATAACCGAGATAACCCCATAAGGCGGCACTGAATACCAGGGCCGCGCCCTTTGTCACCGGATCTGGCACTGGTGCCAACAGCAGCGCCATATAGGCCGTGATGCTGATGCTAAGCATTGCCATCATCCGTGTGGGGTCGAGCATGGCCCGGACTTCCGCGTTGACTCCTTCCAGGGCTGGCCCAATCGCCAGGGCGAGCGCAAGGCTTCGCTTGTCGTCATCCTGGATGCGGGGCCCATCTTCAAACAGTGTCAGGCAATCCCCCGGAGTGCCGCACCGCTCGCAAAACAGACCATAGGACCGGGCGAGGTCTGATTGCCACGCTTCGCCGCTCGATGGCGCGGAAGCCAACGCCAGCCTACGGCCCACATACAACGGTGGGCGGGACGCTACCACCCGAAGCGGCATGTTGAGCCAGAGCGTTGTCATGGCTGCCGAAAACTCAGCGTCGCTTACTTGCACAGGCGCGAAGTCCGTGGGCAGCCTGGCAAAGAAAGCCTCTCCCGTGTCCTCGTTCTCGGCTTCTGGCTCCGGTTCCCACGGCTCGGGCGAGTCGTGCGACACCGGCGGACGGTAACGGGAAGCCGTCAAGCCTCCACCCTTGGGGGCCCCCGTGGCGCACGCTGTAACCAGCATCAGTGACGCCAGCGCCAGCGCGCCCGCGCGCAGGGGCCGTCGTGTGTCCATGTGACGAGTATCGACAGAAGGCCTGGGCATTGCCTCGCCTCTCCGGGCGAGCCGCCCGAGCAGAAAGTCCAATCCCGTCGAATTACAAAGAGCGGCTGACAAGCAGGTCAAGCCGTCGAGTCTGGTGTATTGCAGGCGTCTACTGGAAGCTCGACGTCGAGGACATGCGCGCGGGCCTGGAGCAGTTCAGCTTCCGGCCGGTCGAGGAACCCCTTGCCGAGGTGCTCCCGCTGGCCGTGGGCGGCCCGCATGGTGCGCCGGTGGTGCGGAGTTCGCAGGAGGCAGGATTCCGCTCCTGTGCCTCAGCGGAAAATCCTGAGGCGCGGTGCGGGGGAAGGGGAGTGGGCCCTCCTGGATTCGAACCAGGGACCAATCGGTTATGAGCCGACAGCTCTGACCGCTGAGCTAAGGGCCCCCCAGACACACCGGACGGCGCTGTGGGCGCCGCACTGACCCGGGAAGTATCGCGCACCCCGCGCGCGCGCAAGAGGGCGCGTGCCTCGCTGCTCAGCGTTGCACGCGCCAGTGCGTGCCCTGGCCTTCCAGGCGCACCCCCTCGGCCTTCAGCCTCCGCGCCTGCTCCACCGCCACCGCCGGTGCCAACAGCCCGTCCGAGCGGATCACCCGCCACCACGGCACGTTCTCCAGCGTCTTCAGCTCCCGCCCCACGCCTCGCGCCGCCCCCGGCCTCCCCGCGTACAGCGCCACCTGCGCGTATGAGCGCACCTCGCCCCTTGGAATGGCTCGCACCGCCCGGCGCACGGCCTCGGGGAAGGGGAGGGGTTTCGGGGGCTCGGGTCGGGGCTTGCTCCTGCTCGCTGTCTTCCGTTTCGCCGGCATGTGGCCTCCCTGCTCAGGGCAGACCCTCACCCTGGCCCTCTCCCAGTGGGAGAGGGGATCGCACACGAAAAAGCCCCCGGTCCTCTTCGGAACGGGGGCTTCTTCTTACCCACTCTCCGGCCCTCGGGGCATGACCCAGGGGGGCGGATACCCTCACCCCGACCCTCTCCCGGAGGGAGAGGGAGGGTTTAGGGAGGGTTTAGGGAGGGTTTAGGGAGGGTTTGGCGAGGGGGTGGACGAGGCTGGGCGCTCTTCTGCTCAGCTCTCCACGAAGGAGCGCAGGCGCTTGGAGCGGCTCGGGTGACGCAGCTTGCGCAGCGCCTTCGCCTCGATCTGACGGATGCGCTCGCGCGTCACCTCGAAGTCCTGGCCCACCTCTTCCAGCGTGTGGTCGCTCTTCTCGCCGATGCCGAAGCGCATCCGCAGCACCTTCTCCTCGCGCGGCGTCAGCGTGGCCAGCACCTTCCGCGTCTGCTCGGCCAGGTTCATGTTGATGACCGCGTCCGACGGCGACACCAGGCTCTTGTCCTCGATGAAGTCGCCCAGGTGGCTGTCCTCTTCCTCGCCGATCGGCGTCTCCAGGGAGATCGGCTCCTTGGCGATCTTCAGCACCTTGCGCACCTTGTCGAGCGGCAGCTCCATCTTCTCCGCGATCTCCTCGGGCGTCGGCTCGCGGCCGATCTCCTGCACGAGGTAGCGGCTGGTGCGGATGAGCTTGTTGATCGTCTCGATCATGTGCACCGGGATGCGGATGGTGCGGGCCTGGTCCGCGATGGCGCGGGTAATGGCCTGGCGGATCCACCACGTGGCGTACGTGGAGAACTTGTAGCCGCGCTTGTACTCGAACTTGTCCACCGCCTTCATCAGGCCGATGTTGCCCTCCTGGATCAGGTCCAGGAACTGCAGGCCGCGGTTGGTGTACTTCTTCGCGATGGACACCACCAGACGCAGGTTGGCCTCGACCAGCTCCGTCTTGGCGCGCTCGGCGCGGCGCTCACCCATGCGGATGGCCTCGTAGTTGCGCCGCAGCTCCTCCACCTCGAGGTTGGCCTCCTCCTCCACCCGCTTGATGTTGCGCGTGGCCGTGCGCACGTCGCGCTCGAGCGCCTCGATCTGCTCGGTGGTGGCGTTCAGCTTGCGCTGCGCCTTCTTCATGGCCTCGGGGTCTTCCTTGGCCTCGCGCAGCAGCTCGCGCAGCGTGTCCATCGGCACGCCGTAGCGGCGCTCCTGCTCGCGCAGCTCCGACTCCGCCTTCTCCACGCGCTCGATGAGCCCCTTGAGGTTCAGGACGATGCGGTCCACCTGCTTCTTGTTCAGCCGCATCTCCTCCAGGACCTCCATCATCTTGGTCCGGAGATCCTTCACCTCCTGCTTGAGCTCCTTCTTCTTGACGTCGGTGAGCTTCTTCTTGCCGGAGAGCTCCGCATCGAGCGCCTCGCAGTCCTTGGCGAACTTGCGGATGCGCTCGATCTGCTTGTTGATCTGCTCGATCTTGTTCAGCTCGCTCTGCGCGAGCTGCGCCGGCTGGCCCTCACCCTCGGCGCCCTCCTCGGCGGCCTCGACCTCGGGCTCCTCACCCTCGGCCTGGGCCTCCTCGGGCGCGTCCTTGATGACGTCGCGCACGCGCAGCTTGCCGTTCTTCAGCCGGTTGCCGATGTCGAGGATCTCGACCATGGCCACGCGGCAGGCCAGCAGCGCCCGCAGCACTTCCTTCTCGCCGTCTTCAATCCGCTTGGCGATCTCCACCTCGCCCTCGCGGGTGAGGAGGCTCACGCTGCCCATCTTGCGCAGGTAGAGGCGGACAGGGTCGTTGGACTTGCCACCCGGCTCGTCGTCCTCGTCCTTCTCGTCCTCGTCGGCCTCGGCGCGCTCTTCCTCCACCGCGACCGTGGGCTTGATCTCCGTGCTCTGGGCGGCCTTCTGGGCGTCGACGATCTCGATGTCGTTGTCGCCGAACATGCTCATCACGTCGTCGATCTGATCCGACGACACGATGTCCGCGGGCAGGGCGTCGTTGACCTCGTCGTAGGTGAGGAAGCCCTTCTCGCGACCGGCGGCCAGGAGATCCTTGACCTCCTTGCGATCGGCGATGGGCTCCTCATCCACCTCGTCCTCGACGGCGTCGGGATCCACCTCGACGGCGGCGGCGGCCTCTTCGGCGGCTTCCTCGGGGTCGACGTCGCCGTCGTCCACCTGGGTGACGGCCTTGCGCTTCTTGAGCGTCTCGGTGGCCTTCTCGGCGGCGGCGGTCTTCTCGCTGCGCTCGGCCTTGTCGGCCTTCTTCGCGGAGAGGGCGGGCGCGGCCTCAGCGCCCTCGGTACCCTTGGCCGAGGCGTCCTCCGGCTTCTTCTTCTTGCGGATCTCCGGGGCCACCTTCTTCTTGGGCTTGACGGCCACCTTCGAGGAGGGCTTCTGCGTCGGCATTCGGGTACTTCTCCTTGGAAAAACAGGGACCTGGCCTGGAGCGAGCCGGCCGATCTATCGCAAAGTAGAGGATTCTTACAAACGCGAACTCAAACCGGTTGCATGGGGGCCTTTGTTCCCGGGGGGGACGGGCGGATTTCCTCTTCCACGCGTTTCTTGAGCGAAAGGAGCTCGATTCGTTGGGAGAGGAGCTGTTTCGTCTCCTCCGAGAGGTCGATGGCCCCGGTCATCTGGCTGGTGGTGCGCTTGATGTAGTCCAGCTGCTGATTGATGCGGCGCAGCATGATGGCACGGCACAGCTGGAGGAAGTAGTGCTCCAGGGCGGAGCCCTGCTGCTCGGCGAGCTGGCGGGAGGCGGCCTCCACGGCGCGTTTGAGGGTGTCGTGCGCCTCGAAGAGGGCGTCCTCGGCGCCGTGGCCCGAGGTGGCGTGGGCGAGCACCAGCCGGAGGCCGGGGTGGGACAGCTCGTCGTGGACGCGGAAGGTGTCGCGGACCACGAGCCGGGGCTCGCGCAGGACGGCGGCCACGTAGAGCGCCTCCAGGGCGTCCGGGGGCTTCACCGGAGGCGGGCGGGGCGCCGGGGCCTGGGGCGCCGCTCCCCTGGCCGGTGGCTGACCGGGCTTGGGCGCGGGCTTCACCGCGGGGGGCGGTGCCTTGCTGCGCAGGGAGGCTTCCAGCTCGGCCGCGGGCAGGCCGCACCAGGCGCTCAGGGCGCCGAAGAAGGCCGAGCGCACCAGCCCCACCGGCAGCTGCGCCGACACGGGCTTGAGGCGCTCCAGGGCGGCCATCTTCTCCTCGAAGCTGGCCTCCTTCCCCTGGGGCAGGAGGGTGAGGAAGACGTGATTGGTGAGGGGCCGGGCCTCGGTGAGCAGCCGCTCCAGGCCCACGGCGCCCTCGCGGCGGATGAAGGTGTCCGGGTCATCGCCCTGGGGCAGCAGGGCCACCTTGGCGGCCGCTCCCGCGGCGAGCAGGGGGCCGGCCAGGCGCTCCACGGCGGCCAGTCCCGCCTGGTCTCCGTCCAGCAGCAGGAAGAGCTCCCGGGCCTCGGCGCGGCCGAGCACCTTGAGGTGCCCCGGGGTGAGCGCGGTGGAGCACAGCGCCACCGTGTGCTTCACCCCCTCCTGGTGCAGGGCGATGCAGTCGAAGTAGCCCTCCACCAGCACGGCGGCCTTGCGGCGGCGGATCTCATCGCGCGCCTGGTCCATGCCGAAGAGCGTCTCGCTCTTGTTGTAGAGCCGGGACTCGCGGGAGTTGAGGTACTTGGGGCCCTCCTCCGCGTCCACCAGCCGGCCGCCGAAGGCGATGGGGCGGCCCTCGGGGGCGCGGATGGGGATGATGAGGCGGCTGCGGAAGAAGTCGAAGTAGCCGTCCCCCTTGTTCCGCCTGTTGACGAGGCCCGCGTTGAGGCCCCATTCCACCATCCCCGCCTTGGTGAGCCGGTCCGCCAGCGACGTCCACGCCGCCGGGGCCCAGCCCAGCCCGAAGGCCTTCGCCGTCTCCTCGGAGATGCCGCGGCTGGCGAGGTAGGCCCGGGCCCGGCGTCCCTCCTCCTCCCACAGCAGCGCCCGGAAGTGCTCGGCCGCCAGGTCGGTGGCCTCCTTGAGCTGCTGCCGCTCCCGGGCGCCGGGGTCCTGCGCCGCCTCCAGGTCCACCCCCACCTCGCGGGCCAGGTCCCTCACGGCGTCCAGGAACGTCTTGCCCAGGTAGCGCTGCACGAAGGACACGGCGTCACCGCTCGCGCGGCACCCGTGGCAGAAATAGAAGCGCTTCTCGGGGACGACGTAGAAGGAGGGCGTCTTCTCCTGGTGGAAGGGGCAGCGGCCCTTGAACTCGCGCCCGGCCTTCTTGAGCTCCACGTAGCGCGAGACGAGCCCCACCAGGTCCACCCGCTCGAGGACTTCCTGGATCTTGTGCTCGGGGATCATGTGTCCCACCCCCTCCGCCCGGCGCGAGCGGACCGCCATGGTCCGCACACCAGCCCCTGCGGACGAGTATGGGACGGGCCCCTGACATGGGCGAGGGAGGTCCGGCTCGGGTCGACGATGTGGAGAAGGAAGGGCATTTCGGCGCGTCGGGAACCGTCCGGGTGGGTGGACGGGAAGCGACCGGATACCCTTAATGGCCGATCAGCGGCCGGGCAAGTTCTCGAAGAACCCGCCCGGTGCCGTTCGAGGCCGGAAGGCCGGGACTGCTACAGCTTGGACAGCTGGTTCTTCACTTCCTCGGAAATCGCGCGGCCCTCGGCGCGGCCCTGCAGCTTGGGGGTGAGGAGCTTCATCACCGCGCCCATGTCCTTGGCGCTCTTGGCACCGGCCTCGGTGATGGCGGCCTGGACCTCGGCGCGCAGCTCGTCCGCGGACAGCTGCTTGGGCAGGTAGTTCTGGAGGACGGAGATCTCCTGCTCTTCCTTCTCGGCCAGCTCGGGGCGGCCTCCGGACTTGAACTGCTCGACGGAGTCGCGGCGCTGCTTGATGAGGGTGCCGATCACCTGAAGGATGGCGGCCTCGTCGAGAGGGCCGGTGGCGCCGGGCTCCACTTCCTTGTACTTGATGGCGCTCTTGAGCATCCGAAGGACGCTGGTGTTGAGCTCGTTCTTCGACCGCATCGCGTCCTTGAGGTCGGCGTCGATGCGCTCCCTGACGGTGGCCATGGCAGTGCTCCAGGTATGTGTGGGAAGGGTGCTGAACGGACGAAAGCCGGGGCGCTCGACTGACGCGTCCCCGGCTCACGAAAGGGCGGCTAGTACGTCTTGCGCGCCTTCTTCACCGCGCGCTTCTTGGCCGCGAGAGCCTTCTTCTTCCGCTTCACGGAAGGCTTCTCGTAGTGCTCGCGCTTACGGATCTCGGAGAGAATACCAGCCTTCTCGGTAGCCTTCTTGAAGCGCTTGAGGGCGCTCTCGATGGACTCACCATCCTTGACTCGAATGCCGGGCATAACTGTCACCTCCTTCCGTGTGCCTGGAACTGTAGGGGGCGCCGATATGACGCAGCGGGCGTGAAAACGCAAGGACACCCGCAGAAAAGGATCCACAGGGTAGGGTAAAGTGGACCCTCGTGAGTTCCGTCCTGTTCCTCGTCCTGCTGTTGTCGGCTGGCCAGCACGGCGGCCAGGGAGCCCTGGGTTGCTGGTCGTCCTGCCAGCGGCACGTGCAGGAGCAGGCCCTCCGCGCCCGCGTCTGCCAGCTGTGCGTCACCACCGGCCGGGCCGATGCCTGGGTGCTGGAGTTGGGACGCACCCGGGGGCTTCCCGCCCAGGAGGGGCTGCGCTCGGCCCTGACGGATCCGGACTGGCGGGTGCGCTGGGCCGTGCTGCGGGCCCAGGCGAAGGCCCGGGGACACACCGAGCCACGCACCCTGGCGGACTGGGTGGCCGAGGCCCCGGCCAGGGACGAGGTGCTCGCCTGTGTCACCGCCGCGCGAGCCGCCGCCAGTGCCGGCAAGTCCACGGCCGCCTACTTGAAGGAGGCGGGGGCCAGGGGGGGAGCGGCGGCCGCCCGCGTCTGGGCCCGCCGGGAAGCCATCCGGGAGGCGCTGGAGGTGGAGGTGTACTCCGAGCAGGCCGTGCTCCGGGGCGAGGCGCTCACCCACCTCGCCACCTTCCTGGGCAGGCCACCGGCCCGGGTGCTGCTGGAGTCCATGGCCCAGCGCCCCGAGGCGGGGGACCCGGCCGCCGCCTCCGCGCTCCTCTCGGTGGCCGAGAAGCAGGGCTCCTCGGTGGGACGGATGCTGCTGGTGGAGGCGAAGCCGCCGGATCAGGCCCTCATCAACCGTCTGTTCGCCGTCTACTCGGCGGACCTGGAGAAGCTGCAGAAGGGGCTGGCCTCCCTCGACATCGCCGAGCGGCGCGCCACCGTGCAGTCGCTGCGGCGCTACGGCCCCCTGGCACAGCGCGAGCTGGAGCGCGCGCTGGTGGACTCCGAGGCCCAGGTGCGCCGGCTGGCGGCGCGGGGGCTCGCCGAGGCCGAGGGCCTGCCGCTGCTGGAGACCGCGGGCCGGAAGATCCGCGCGGAGGGGAGTTCGCTGGACACCCGGCGGACCTGGATGGAGGTGGCGGCGACCGAGAAGGTCTGTGAGCCGTTCCTCCTGGAGCTGGCGCACGACACCGGGCTTCCCGCCGACACGCGGGGCGAGGCGGTGGCCCGGCTCGCCGACTGCGACGGCGGTGCCAGGCGCCGCCTCCAACTGCTGGCTCCCTTTCTGGAGGATCCGCAGGGCCCGGTGCGGGCCGGGGCGGTGCGGGCGCTCGCCCTGCCGCGCTCGCCCGAGGCGGATGCCGCCGTCACCGCCGCGCTCGAGGACCCGGCGCCGGAGGTGGTGGCCGCCGCCCTCGAGGTGGTGGGCCAGCAGCGCCAGGCGGCTCGGGCGGAGACCGCGGTGACCCTGCTCGGCTCCCCGCACGCCCAGGTGCGCGAGGCCGCCGCCCGCGCGCTGGAGTGGATCGGCCGCCCCCAGCATGTGAAGCCCCTCGCCCAGACGCTCCAGGAGGACAGCGTCGCCTCGGTGCGGGTGGCCGCCGCCCAGACGCTGGCCCTCCTCGGAGGCCCCTTCGCCGCCTCCGCGCTCAGCCAGGCCCTCGCGAAGGATCCGGACTCCCACGTCCAGCACGTGGCCCGGCGCGGACTGGAGCGGCTCGGCTTCCGGACTCCTTGAAGGCAGTCCTTGCAGGCGTCTTGGGTAGGTGGGTATGGTTCGAGGTCTGGAGAAGTGCGCATGAAGATTACACGAGCCATCGTCATCGAGCCGGGAGCGGCGGCACGCCGCAAGCTGAAGGACGGTCTGGAGAAGGCGGGACTCGAGGTGTCCGCCGTGGCGGAGTGGGAGGAGGCGCCGGGCCGGGCCCAGCTGGTGGTGTTGGGGCCCTCGGTGGAGCGGCCGGAGCGGGTGGCTCGCGTGGTGCGGGCGCAGTTGCCGCAGGCGCTGGTGCTGGCCGCGCAGCAGACGCCCGGCAAGGCCGGCTTCGCGGATGGCGTCCTTCCGCTGCCCGTCTCCGCGAAGGATCTCCGGGTGCGCCTGCCCGAGCTGGTGAAGCTGCGGACGCTCTCGAAGGGGACGCCGGCGCGCAAGGCTCGCTCCGCTCCCGCCGCCGAGCCGGTGCGCGCCGCGGGCGAGCCGCTGTTGGATCCGCTCACCCAGTTCTACGTCTTCGCCCACTTCAAGGACTTCCTCTTCGTCGAGGTGAAGCGCTCCCGCCGCCATGGCCTGCCCCTGGCGCTCGCGCTGGTGGCGTTCGATCCGCTCCCGGTCCGCGCGGGCCGGGAGTTGCGCGAGCAGCTCCATGGAGGACTGGCGCTCGCCATCCGCCGCTCGCTGCGCGACACGGACTACCCGGTGCAGTACTCGGCGGACCGGGTGCTGCTGCTGCTGCCGCACACGGACCTCGCCGGGGCCCACACCCTGGCCCGCCGCGTCTGCGAGCGCGTCACCCGCTCCAGCCTCGCCTTCGATGACCAGGTCATCCGCCCCACCGTGTCCGTGGGCCTGTCCGCGCTCGCCCCCGGACGCGAGGTGTCCTTCGCCGACCTCGTGCGTCAGGCGCAGAGCTCGCTCGAGTCCGCACAGGCCGCGGGCGGCAACCGCGTGGAGATGCTCGCGGAGACTCCGGGACTGGAGATTGAGGGGACCTAGCGAAGACCCTCACCCCGGCCCTCTCCCAGGGGGAGAGGGAGGACAGGGGAGGGAGGGGTGGATGGCTACGGGCCGCTGATGGCCTTGCCGTCCACCCGGTTCCGGCCCGCGCGCTTGGCCCGGTAGAGATACTTGTCCGCCGCGGCGATCAAGTCCTCCGCCTGCGCGAAGTCCGTGTCGTGCAGTGTGGCCACGCCCAGGCTGATGCTCACCTTGATGGGCGTCCCGCTGAAGATGAAGTCCGTGCGGTCCACCGCCACGCGGCAGCGCTCGGCACACGCGAGCGCCTGGTCCTCGGCCGACTCGCGCAACATCAGGGCGAACTCCTCGCCGCCATAGCGCGCGATGACGTCCTCGGTGCGGATGGTGTCGCTCACCCGCTGGGCGATCCGCGTCAGCACGTAGTCACCCGCCGGGTGCCCGTACACGTCGTTGATCTTCTTGAAGTAGTCCACGTCGAACATCACCAGGGACAGGGCCACCCGGTGGCGCAGGCAGTACGCGAACTCCTTGCGCAGCGTCTCCATGAAGTACTTCTTGTTGTACAGCCGCGTCAGACCGTCGCGCGTGGCCGACTCGTAGATGCTGCGCTGGTAGGCCTCCTCCAACTGATCCTGGATGGAGAACTTCAGCACCGTGTTGGAGCCGATTTGAATCTTGTCGCCGTCATAGAGCGGCGCGGCGCTCACCTTCAGGCCGTTGAGGAACGTGCCGTTGGTGCTGCCCAGGTCCACCAGCTGGAAGCGGCCCTCGCCGAGCGACACCACCTTCGCGTGCTTGCGCGAGATGCCATCGTCCTCGACCTGGAACTGCGCCTCCACGCTGCGGCCGAGCACCGTCTCGGACTTGTCCAGCTTGAACATCCGGCCGATTCCGGCCGCGGATTTCGCGCTGATGACGATGAGATACGCGCTCTGCTGCTGAGGGGCGTCCCCCAGCAGGTCCGAAATCGAATGGACGGCGGTCTTCTCGTCGGACATCGTGACCCCCATCTTATGGGTCGAGGATTGTTAGCAGCAAGCAGACCCCGGGACGGACGCCCTGGGATGGTCGGCTCCTAACGGGCGCTCCTCGACTTTTTGACCGGCAACTCCGCCACGGCGGGCGGCCGCTCGGTCATCTCCCCGACAATTGGGGTCTGGATGAAGCGGGCGAGCGACTCCCTGTCCCGGTAGTAGGAGAGCCCCTGCATCAGCTTCACCAGCGCCGCCGAGGGCGTCATGTCCCCCCCGCTCAGCGCCCCCTCCTGGAGGGCCGCCGCCCCGGACTCGTAGAGCGTCAGGTCCACCCCGTTGCGGAAGGCCTGGCTCACCACCACCACCGGCACGTCCCGCTTCCGGGCCTCCCGGAAGAGCGGCAGCAGGGAACGGCCCAGCGATGGATCGCTCGGGTAGTTACCCGCGCCATAGGCCTCCAGCACCAGACCGCGCAGGTGGGGCAGCAGGGCCAGGGGCAGGGCGGGGTCCAGGCCCGGAAACACCTTGAGCAGGAAGACGCGGGGCTCCAGCTTCTCGCGCAGGCGGAAGGGGCCCTTCTGACGCAGACCCGGAGCGAAGGTGGCGTCCACTCCCAGCGTGCCCAGCAGGGGGCAGTTGGGGCTCTCGAAGGCGTCGTACTCGGACACCTTCACCTTGCGGGTGCGGTTGCCCCGGTAGAGGTGGGAGTCGAAGCAGATGCTCACCTCGGGGGGGCCCTGGAGGGCGGAGAGCACCGCGTCAATGAGGTTGAGCCGGGCGTCCGAGCGGATCTCCCCCAGGGGCCGCTGCGAGCCCGTCATCACCACCGGCTTGGGCAGCCCGGGGAGCATGAAGGAGAGAGCGCTGGCGGTGTAGGCAAGGGTGTCGGTGCCGTGCGTCACCACGGCGCCGTCGAAGTCCGGCAGCCGCTGGTGCAGGTGGGCGGCCAGGCGGCTCCACAGCTCCGGCTGCATCTCCGAGCTGTCCAGGTTGGAGAAGAGCTCCAGCTCGATGTCGGCGAGCCGGAAGAGCTCGGGGCAGCGGGACTTGAGCGTCTTGAAGAAGGCCGCGGGGCGCAGCGCGGACGGCCGGCCTCCGGCCATCCCCAGCGTGCCGCCGGTGTGCAGCAGGAGGATTCTGGGCATAGGCGGCGTCCTCCCTGTCAGAGCCGGGGTCGCTTTACAAGCCCCGCGCGCATCGCTAAGACCGGCTCGTGCTCCCCGACCGTCGCAACCGCGTCCTCCTGGCGCTCACCCTGGCGCTGACGGCCCTCTCGGCCTGTACCAAGAACTCCGAGGCGGCCCAGCCCGCCCAGCCCACCGCGCCCAAGCCGTCCACCCCGGCTCCCGCGGCTCCGCCCCCCCAGGCAGCCGCTCCCGCCTCGGGGGGCTCGAGCCTCTCCGGCATCCCCGGCATGGACTTCTCCGCCCTGCCGCCCTCCGCCCAGCGCGAGCTGTCCACCGTCTTCTCGGACGAGTTCTGCTACTGCGGCTGCCCCCACACCCTGGGCCAGTGCCTCAAGGGCCATACCACCTGCCAGCACGCCAAGCGCATGGCCCGGCTCGCCGCCCGGCAGGCCGCCGCCGGAGTGCCGGCCACGGAGACCATCGTCGCCCTCTCCGAGTACTACTCCGGCTTCCGCGCCACCCGGCAGAAGCTCGAGGTGGACCCGCGCATGTGCATGGGAGACCCCAAGGCGCAGGTGTCGCTGGTGGAGTTCTCCGACTTCGAGTGCCCCTACTGCGGCACGGCCCGCCCGGTGCTCGAGGCCTTCGCGAAGAAGAACGCCAGCCGGCTGCGCTTCTGCAACGTGCCCTTCCCGCTGCCCATGCACGCCAACGCGGTGCCCGCTGGCCAGGCGGTGCTCTGGGCGCGCGACCAGGGCAAGTACTGGGAGATGCACGACGCGCTCTTCGAGAACGCGCGCAACCTGTCGACGGCCAACATCGTGGCCATCGCCAACAAGCTGGGCCTCAAGGGCGCGGACCTCCAGAAGGCCCTGCAGGCCGGCACCTACGCCCAGGAGCTGGAGAAGTACAAGGAACTGGGCAACAGGGCCGGCATCCGCGGCACGCCCAGCCTCTTCTTCAACGGCCGCGTCTACGACACGCAGATGGGCGTGAACGAAGAAGCCCTCACCCACAGCCTCGAAGACGAGCTCGAGTGGCGCGCGAACAACAACGCGTGGGCCGCCGACTGACGGTGACATGAGCCAGCGCTTCCGCATCGATGGCACCCAGCTCGTCCCCGACGAGCGCCAGGGGACCCAACCGCCACAGCAGCCGGCGCTGGCGGGCCGTACGGGCTCGTACGTGCTGCAGCCCACCTCGCCGGACCTGCTCGTCTTCTCGCGCTCGCCGGCCGAGGGGGGCTCCCTGCCCACCCCCCGCGTGGTGCTCTCCGGAGATGCCTCCGGCTTCCCCCTGTCGGACCTCATCGCCTTCCTGAGCCAGGCGCGCTGGAGCGGCGTCGTGCGCGTGCAGGCCCCCGGCGGCGAGCGCTCCGTCATCCTCCGCGAGGGCGAGGTGCGCGGCGCCACCTCGGACGTGGCCGCGGACCGGCTCGGCGAGGTGCTCGTCCGTCTAGGCTACCTGGAGCGCACCCAGCTGGAGACGGTGCTGCGCGAGCATCCGCCCTCCAAGATCGGCCGCGCCCTGGTGGAGCGGGGCCTGCTCCAGGCGCACGACCTGTTCAAGTGCGTCACCCACCAGGTGAGTGAGATCTTCCACGCCATCGTCCTGTGCCGGGAGGGCAGCTTCTTCCTGGTGGACCAGCCGGTGGAGGACAAGCTCGGCCACAACATCCAGCTGTCCACGCAGAGCCTGCTGATGGACAGCATCCGGAAGATCGACGAGCTGGCGCACTTCCGCAAACGCATCCCCCACAGCCGCCTGTACGTGCTGCGCAAGGGCATGGCCAACGCCCGGCTGGAGCCGGACGAGGACAAGGTGCTCGCGCTGGTGGATGGCCGCCGCACGGTGCTGGACCTGGGGCAGGGCGCCCGCCTGTCCGAGTTCGACGTCACCAAGGTCGTCTACGGCCTGCTCGAGGGCGGCTTCGTGCAGCTGTCCGACAAGCCGCTGGGCGGCTCCATGCAGTCGCTGTCCGGCATCCCCGCGGTGCGCCCCAAGGCCTTCATGGGCATTCCCGTGGTGCGCCCGTCCTCCACCGGCATCCCCACGGTGCGGCACTCGCAGTCGGGCCTGCGCGCCATCACCCAGCCGCCCCAGCCGGCCCCCGTGCTGGACGTGCGCGAGGTGGTGCGTGTCTTCAACCGCATCTTCCGGGAGATCGCCGCCGAGGTGTCCAAGCAGGGCCTGGCGCGCGAATTCATCGCCTCGGCCAACGCCGCGCTCTCGGGACAGGCGCTGTCCTCCTCGCCGGTGCTGGCGGGGCTGGCCTTCGCGCCCGACGGCAGCCTGCCGGACCTCAAGCTGGTGACCGCCTACGAGCAGTACCGCGGCTCGCTGGGCTCGGAGCCGCTCGTCTCCTTCCGGCAGGCGCTCAGCGACGTGATGTTCTTCCTCCTCTTCCAGGCGGGAGAGCTGCTCGAGTCGCGCGCGGACGAGGACCTCGCCCGGCGCGTGAAGGACATGCTCGCCACGCTGGGCGGCTCCTGACATGGGCACCGAGAGGCCCCGGCTGACGGAGGACGTGCCGGGGTGCGGTGGCGCCTTCAAGCTCGTCCCCGAGGACTTCGAGGTGGAGGAGCTGCCCGCCTACCAGCCCTCGGGGGAGGGGGAGCACCTCTACCTCTGGCTGGAGAAGCGCGGCCGGGACACCCGCGAGGTGGTGAAGGCCCTGGCCTCCGCGCTCGGCGTGGACGAGGGCGACGTGGGCGTGGCGGGGATGAAGGACCGTCAGGCCATCACCCGGCAGCTCCTCTCCGTGCCCGCCCGGGCCGAGGCGCGTCTGCCGGAGTTCTCCCTGGAGGGTGTGAGCGTCCTGTGGAGCCGGCGCCATGGCAACAAGCTGCGCACCGGACACCTCAAGGGAAACCGCTTCCGGCTGCGCCTGCGCGGCGTGAAGGACGTGGGCGCGGCGCGCGAGAGCTTCACCCGGCTGGGTGCCCGGGGCGTGCCCAACTACTTCGGAGACCAGCGCTTCGGCCGCGAGGGCGACAACGCGGATTTCGGCCGCCTGCTGGTGCTGGGCCAGCGGCTGCCGCGCCGCCCGGACAAGTTCCAGCGCAAGCTGTACCTCTCGGCCTTCCAGTCGCGCCTCTTCAACCGGGCCCTCGTGGACCGGCTGCGCGCGGGCACCTTCGACACGGCGTTGCTGGGGGACGTGCTGCGCAAGGAGGACTCCGGTGGCCTCTTCGTCTGCGAGGCGCCCGAGGTGGATGGGCCTCGCGCCGCCGCCTTCGAGGTGAGCCCCGCCGGGCCCCTCTTCGGGCCGAAGATGACCGCCGCCGCCCACGCCGTGGCCGAGGCCGAGGCGAAGCTGCTCGCGGACGAGGGCGTCACGTTGGACGACTTCCGGCGCGGTGGCGACGAGACCCAGGGCGGGCGCAGGCCCTACCGGGTGCGGCTCGGCAACCCCTCGCTGGAGGTGGACGGGGAGGACCTGGTGCTCACCTTCGAGCTGCCCAAGGGCTCCTACGCCACCGAGGTCCTCCACGAGCTGCTGAAGGACGGATGACGCGGGCCTCAGGTTTCTGAGCCCGGGACGGCGCCTTTCTGAGCCCAGCAGGGCGCCGCGGCGCTCCGGAGAGAGGGAAGGGGCGGCGTGGCATCCCCGTTGCTCCAGGGAGCCGCACCTCATTCCCACCGGAGCCATCCATGGACTCGCCCCTGCTGCGCCACCTGTTCTCGCGTGCCCTGCGCGCCTCGCTCGCCTCTCCGCTGGTGCTCGCCGGCTGTGGCGCGGACCTGACGGGCTACTCCGCGCCCGCCTGTGAGAACGGGTCCCTCGCGATGAGCGGCCTGTCTCCCGCGGCCCCCACGGACTTCGTGCAACTGCGCTCCATTGGCTGGAACCCGGGTGGGGACTACTTCGGCGAGGCGCGGCTCAACTCCTCGGGGACGGCCTGCGCGACGGCTTCCGACCCGGCGGCGTGCGAGTCGGCCCTGAGCAACCTCTCCTCGCGCAGCGGCTTCCGCACCTCCTGCCTGGACCTGTGCAACGCGTACTACGTCGCGACGACGCGGGGCGACGAGGTGACGGCCCACACGACACTGGAGGCGCTCAAGGGCTTCCTGGGCCCCATCGACACGGCGCAGGAGGCCGCGCTGCTCGCCTTCGCGTCCAACTACAACCTGGCCTGCGGCGACCTGGCGCAGGGCGGAGTCCGGATGAACGGGAAGGGCGGCTTCAACGTCATCGGCACCCGTGGCCACACCTGCGGGCGCGATACGGCGGTGACGCAGTTCGTCCTGGAGGTGTCCGCCTCGGGCGAGGTGAGGGAGGTGAGCAGCCACATCCTCCAGCGGGGCGACCCGAACTGCGTCATCGGCCGGAGGCCCGTGGGGCTGCGCGCCTCGGACGGCGTTGCTTGCGTGGACGCGCTGGGCCGTCACTTCGCGTCGGCCGCGCACCTGGAGGCCGCCTCCATCAAGGCCTTCCTCCGGCTGCGCGAGGAGCTCGCCCTGCATGGCGCGGAGGTCGCGCTGCGGGACGCGGCGCTCGCGAGCGCGCTGGATGAGGTGATGCACACGGACGTCAGCACGCGGCTCGCCCGCCGCTTCGGCGCGACACCCCAGCGGCCCGAGGTGGCGGAGTTGCCCCCGCGCTCGCTCTTCGAGGTGGCGTTGGACAACGCGGTGGAGGGCTGCGTGCGCGAGACGTACGGGGCGCTGGTGGGGCACCACCAGGCGCTGCACGCGCGGGACGCGGAGGTGCGGGAGGCCATGACGCGCATCGCCGAGGACGAGACGCGCCATGCCGAGCTGTCCTGGGCCATCGACCGCTGGGCGCGCGAGCAACTGCCCGCCGCCGAGCGCGCCGCCCTGCGCGAGGCCCAGCGTGAGGCCGTGGCGACGCTGCGCGAGGAGGTGGCCCTGCCGCTGGACGCCGCGCTCGTCACCGAGGCCGGCATTCCCACGCCGGAGATCGCCGCCTCCCTGGTGGCTTCGCTCGAGCAGGAGCTCTGGGCCTGAGGGGGCTCGGCCGGGGAGGGGAGGGCGCGAGCGGTGCTAGCGTTGGCCCATGTTCCGACGCCTCTTCCTGTTGGGGGCCGTGCTCCTGCTCGCCTCCTGCCAGTCCGTGTCCTCGCGCGGGGTCTCCGCTCCGCCGCCCGAGGGACAGCCCATCTATCTCGGGGCGAAGCACCGCCTGCGCTCCGCCATCCTCGAGGAGGAGCGCGGCTTCAGCCTCTACCTGCCCCCCGGCTACGCGGAGTCCTCGGAGCGCTACCCCGTCCTCTATCTCCTGGATGGTGATGCGCACTTCCATCACGCCACCGGCGTCGTGCAGTTCCTCGCGGGGAACTCGCACATCCTTCCGATGATCGTGGTGGGCGTGCCGAACACGAATCGCACGCGGGAGCTCACCCCTCCGGTGCACGGGGACACCGTGATGCCCGGGGACACCTCGTCCCGGAGCGTCGCGCGGTCGCTCCCCACCGCTGGTGGCGCGGACCGTTTCCTGCGCTTCCTGGAGGAAGAGCTGGCCCCGTACATCGAGGCGCACTACCGCACGCAGCCGTACCGCATCCTCGTGGGCCACTCGTTCGGCGGGCTCTTCGCCGTGCATGCCCTGATGAACCGCCCCCAGAGCTTCCATGCGTACATCGCCATCAGCCCGAGCCTCTGGTGGAACGACGGCGAGCTGGTGGCCGGCGCGCTGAAGTCCCTCGAGCGCCTGCCCGAGCAGGAGCGCTTCCTCTACATGTCCATGGGCGACGAGGGGGATGAGATGCTCAAGCCCATCCAGCAGCTCGCGGCGACGCTGGAGCAGGCCAGGCCGGCGCGGCTGGCGTGGCGCTACGCCTACCTCGGGAACGACCACCACGGCAGCACGCCCCACCGGACGCTCTACGATGGGTTGGAGGCCCTCTTCGAGGACCTGCGGCCCCAGGTGCTGGCGCGTACGGAAGACCTGGCGCAGCTGGATGCACGCTACGCCCGGCTGACGAAGCGGCTCGGCTTCGAGCTCCAACCCTCCGAGGATCTGCTCAACGTCGTGGGGTACTCCCTGCTGCAGCGTGGGAAGGTGGAGGCGGCCCTCGCCGTCTTCCGGCGCAACGTGGAGCGGCACGGGGACTCGGCCAACGTGCATGACAGCCTGGGCGAGGCGCTGGAGGCCGCGGGCCAGTTGGATGCGGCGCTCGAGAGCTACCGGCGCGCGCTCACGCTCGGCATCCAGGCCAACAAGGTGCACCCCGCCTATCAGCAGCACGTCGAGCGGGTGATGCGCAAGCTGGCCGATGCGCCGAAGCCCCTCGCACCGCCCGTGCAGACCTCGGGGGACGGCGCGCGCTGACTCGAGGTGGGTGGGCTCGAGGGCTCGCCCTTTCCGCGGCCGCCCCGGACGCTGGGACGGCCGCGATGCTTGCTACTCAGCCGCGATTTGCTCCACGGAGAATTCCCGGCACGACACCTTCATCCCGACGCCGGCGAAATCAGGACCAGCAATCCACTCGGTCATCGTCACATCGAGCTCGAACTCCAACAGCGCGCCCTTCTCGCGCAGTTCGAGCCCATTGAGCCGGACTTCTCCCCCAACGAAAGCGAGATGCGAGACCAGCTTTTCAATCCCCGTGAAACACAGAATGCCGGGGACTGGCTCGCGCCGAGGCCTCTCGTCGAGAGCGGAATAGAGGTCGTCGATCCAGAGCGTCAAGCTCTGCGCCTGGAACGAGATGCGCACGTCGAGGATGAAGCAGTCGTGGAATCCTCCGAAGGCGTCCAACACCTGCTGGCTCCGTTCCCAGTCCACAGCTCGTTCAAGGCGCTCGCTCATGGGTTTGCTCACTCCCTCGGAGGGGCGTAGGTGGGCTCCTTGTCCCGGTTGAGATGATAGTGATCCTGTCCACCATGTGTCTTGGAGCCCTTGCCGGGCTCCTTGGGATGGACAGCGACCGTCTCGCGGAACTTGCCCGTAGCGGGATCTTTGACGCCGTAGTTCATCTTGCCGTGGTTGCCGGGGTGGCCCCGTTCCAGGGAACCCGGGTTGAACTTGTCGATGGGAGGAGCCGCCTGCCCCTCTGGCGTCACCCGGAAGGGTCCCTGCTCTCCGATGGGGTTCTCCCGGCCTCGAGGCTTCGGTGGGTCTCCCGCAGGCAGGAGCGGTAGATCGCAATCGTTGTGCACCCACGCGCCCAGGTCTCCCGCGAAGTACGTGTGGTACTCCGCCACCTCGAAGTTGAAGACGGTGGTCCGCGTCTGCTCCCAGGTGGAGGTTCCCACCTTGAGCCAGCCGCCGTGCGCACTGGCCACCCGCTGGCCCGGCTGGAGCGCTCCGGCTCCCACCCAGCCCAGGTCCTTCACCCAGAACGGGTGCTCGCCCGTGACGCCGAGCTCGCTCTTCTGTCCGGACGCCTCTTCAACCAACTCCAGCTTCAGCACGGGCTGATTGGGCGTGACGAAGGTCCGCACCACCGGCCGCCAGTCCGTCGCGCCCGTCTCATCGCTGCGAGACCAGACGAAGTCTCCCGGCCGCACCTCTTCAATGGGCTTGGGCCCTTGCTTCGTCAGCACCTGCGTCCCGGCGACGAAGCACTGTCCGGGGATGCCGCAGCTCTTGCCCTCGCACCCCTTCTTGAGGGCGGACTTGACCCCATCCGCCACGTCGTCCGCCTTGCTCGCCATCTTCCCGGTGTCCTCCACCCGGTTGGCGACCTTCAGCGCATCCGCGGCCTTGTCGGTGGTCTTGACGGCGTCCACCACCTTGTCACCGACGCGGTAGGCCTTGAGGGCGGCCCCCGCTCCACCCGGGACGAAAGGCACCGCCAGGGCGGCGGCGTCCGCGACGACACCGACGACGTCGAGCGCCTTCTCCAGCGTGGAGGTGTTCTTGTCCCATGAGGCGATGCTGGCCACGCCCATGGCGAGGCTCGCCGCGTCCCACACCGACTCGAGCGCCTTGCCCGTCGGGTCCACGTAGGCCACCGGGTTGCCGCCCGCATAGCCATACAGGTTGCACTCCACCGGGCTGTCCACGCAGCGCTCCGGCTCCGCGAGGAACAGGGGATCCGGAGTGAGGAAGCGGTTGAGCTCCGGGTCGTAGTCGCGCACGCCCATGCGGATGAGGCCCAGGTCCGCGTCGAAGCCCTTCTGCACGTAGTCCACCACCGCCGAGCTGTCCGGGCGCACCGTCCGGTTGCCGAACGGCGAGGCCAGCCGCGCCGTCCCGTCCAGGTCCGCCATGACGGTGCCGCGCGCGTCGGCGGCGAGCATCTGGAAGACGCCCCCCTGCACCAGGCCCACCAGCTGCCCGGCGAACTTGAAGGGCTCGGCCAGGCCGCTCGCGTCCAGGTACGCGCCCTCCTGCAGGTATGCCGCCACCGGCGTATTCCCGGAGAGCTTCAGCAGCCGCTGGCCCGTCTCGTCATACAGGAAGCGCCACTCGTTGGTGCCGCGCGTGGCGCGCTCGAGGTGGCCGTTGGGCCCGTAGTGGAAGGTCAGGTCTCCCTTCGCGCGGGTGCGGCCGAGCGCGTCGAAGGTGTACGTCACGTCCCCCGCGGTGAGCGTGCCGTTGCCGGGAAGCAGCTCGCGGCGGACGCCCGCCTCCTCGATGGCCGTGGGCAGACCGAAGCCGTCGAACTCGTAGTCGTAGGCGTTCTCCGCGTCATGTGCGCTCGTGAGGAAACCCTGGGGCGAGTAGCCGTAGCTCCGCTGCAGGTTCTTCCCGCCGACGACGAACGACTCCACGTCCAGGAAGCCCCGGGCATTGAACCGGAAGGAGTTGGAGGAGCTCCACCCCGCCGTCGTCTGCGACTGGGACAGCCGCCTGCGCGTCAGCGGATCGTACCCGAGCAGCACGCTGTCGCCCGAGATGAAGGTGGCCTGGGCGGCCTGGCCGTTGGCGTTGTAGCCGAAGGTCGCCAGCGGGTTTCCGTTCAGCCACACCTCCCGCAGCCGGCCGTAGGTGTCCCAGCGCTGCTCCTTGGTGGAGACGGACAGCAGCGTGCCATCCGCCGCACGCACGGAGATGGCCTCCTGCTTCAGCTCGCCACCGTCGGTGTACTCGAGGTCCGACTCCACCGTGCGCCAGCCATCCAGCCGCAGCACGTACCGGGCGAGCTTGCCGTCCGCGCGGTAGTCCATGGTCTTGAGGTAGCCCTCTCCCTCCACCGCGGACACCTCGCCGAGGTACGTGCGCCGGGCGGGCGCGTCCGGCGTGGCGCCGTCGTAGTAGAAGCGGTAGCTCCGCGTGGTGCCGAGCACCAGGTCCGTGTGCAGCTCCACCTCCTTGCGGCCAATGGCGTCATACGTCCACGTCTCCGAGCGCTGGGCCACGCCGTTGGCGGACAGGTACCGCAGGCTGCTGAGCAGGCCCGTGGTGGGCGCGTAGTCGTAGACGAGGGTGGCGAGCCCCTCGCGCTCCACGCGCTTCACGCGGCCATGCGCGTCATGCGTGACGGAGTGGGTCTTCCCATCCGGCAGGTGCACGCGGCGCACGCGGCCGAGCGCGTCCCGGTCGAAGTCGTAGGTGGTGCCATCCGCCTGCTCGCGGCGCAGCACCTCGTCCGAGGCGTTCAGCCAGAAGCGCGTCCGGTACGTGGCGTTCTCCAGCGACTCGCGCCGGAGCAGGCCCGCGTCCAGGCCGAGGCTCGTCGCCACCTGGCGCTCCACGTCCGAATGCAGCTTGGACAGCGACTCCACCGCGTGGCCGAAGCCGGCGAGGCGCGTGCTGCCCACCCGCTGGATTCCCGTGCGCAGCGCCGCATGGGTGAGCCCCGCCAGGTTGGTGCTGGCCGGCTCCGTGGGGCGGTTGTGCGTCCGGGTCTCGCGCAGGGCCGGGTGGCGCGTGGTCACACCGTCGAACGCCCAGCCCTCGGGGATGAGCTGGGCGCTGGCCACCTGCTCACCGCCCGCCGTGCTCCACTCCACCGAGCGGCGCTTCGCTCCGGACAGTGCGTCCACGAGCGTGGAGAGGTGCACGGCCGCCGGCTCCAGCGCCGTGGCGAACTCGTAGGCGAGCAGCAACGAGGGATGGGTCTCCGTGGCATTGCCCAGGCTGTCCCACTGCTTCAGCAGGCGCTCCTGCCCGTCATGGCGGAAGAACTGGGTATAGGCCTGCGTGCCGTGCTGGCTGGACAGGGCGAGGATGGCGTCCGTGCGGGCATCCCGCGCCGTCACCTCCAGCACCGAGCCATTCGGCGACGTCACCTTGCGCAGCAGGGTACCGCCGGGCTCCAGCTCGAAGAGCGTGCCGCCGCGGCCGGGCTGGGAGACGGACTCCACCGAGTAGTCCGGCCGGTAGTGCATCTCCTGCAGCGTCAGCAGGCCGTCCTCGCCCAGGCTCTCCACCCGCTCCACCAGGCCCACCGTGTTGCGCGTCAGCCACGCCTCGTGGTCGAAGTTGAGCGAGCTGTCGGAGTGCCGCCCGCTGAGGATGAGTCGGTCCTCCAGGCAGTGCAGGTGCTGCGACAGGCCGCTCACCACGGCACGCCGGCGCTGGGTGGTGAGCGTTCCGGACGAGGTGTGGCGCACCGTGTGGGACGGGCACACGTCCGCCTCGTAGGCGAGGTACTCCGTGCGCTCCTGCAGGGTGGTGGTGCCCGCGCCGTTGGTCCAGCCCTGGTACTCCTCCTTCACCCGCTTCCAGGGGATGCCGCGGAAGAGGGCATTGTCATACTGGCGCGAGGCCAGGGTGCGCAGGTCGGGCGTGCGTGCGTCCTGCTCGGAGGAGGACGAGGACAGGCCGGCGTAGAAGTCACCGTTGAGGAAGTCCTCGGTGGTGGTGAGGACGCCGTCCTGGCGCACCACGGTGTCGTAGCCCACGAGGAAGCGGCCCACGGAGTGGTGGGTGGGCTGGGCGTACGTGTAGCCGTACTGGACGGAGTCGTAGCCGCTGGACTCCACGGTGAGGAAGGAGAGGACGGCGGGGCGCTGGCGCACGTCGAGGCCCGCGGGACCGCGCGCGTAGGTGAAGCGCAGCAGGGTGCCGCGGCCGTCATCGGCGGTGGCCATGAGGCCCGTCTCGGGAGCCTCGAGCGCCACGCCATAGCCCAGGCCGTAGTAGGCGTAGGCCACCTCGGTGTTGCCGCTGCCGCGGAAGTCACCCACCACCGGGGGCGTGGAGCCGTAGCCCAGGTAGTAGAGGGAGGGGACATCCACCTCCTTGAAGTACAGGCCCGAGCTCACGAAGAGGCGCACGTCGGCCTGGGCCACCAGCAGCACGTCCGTGAGGCCGTCACGGTTGGCGTCCATGAAGTGGAAGGCGTACCCCTCGGGCGACACGTAGTTGTCCGAGAGGTTGATGAGCGAGTACTCCTGAGCGATGGGCTCGAAGTTCAGCTGGCCCAGGCCCCACCACACGGCCAGGCCGCTGGAGTGGCGCACCACGATGTCCGGCATGCTGTCGCCATTCATGTCCTGCACCCAGGAGGCCAGGGGCTGGTAGGAGCCACCACTGGCGCTGGCCAGGGTGCCCTGGCGCGCCGGGCCGAAGGAGATGGTGGTGCCGGTGGTGGTGTTGGGCAGCACCTCGAAGCCGCCAGCCTCCACGCGCAGCAGCTCCGGGCGGTGGTCGCGGTCCAAGTCGACCAGACGCGTGTTGGCGTCCAGCTCCCAGAGGCCGGGCAGAATCGAGCCGTGAATCAACTGGCCGGAGCGCTCGCAGACGGCCAGGTCGGTGGAGGAGGAGACGGAGTTGAACTCGAGCCAGACCACCTGGAAGGCGCGCTGGTCGGGGAACATCTGCGCCAGGTGGCGGGGGAGGTTGTTGTGCGAGGGCGACGAGCGGCAGCCGTAGAAGGTGCCGGAGGAGGCGGGAGCCAGGGGCTCGAGGGTGAAGCCGGTGGTGCTCTGGCGCACCAGGGTGCCGTCATAGGCGTGCTCGAAGTCGAGCAGGCCGTCGGCGTCCACGTCGAGGAAGGTGGCCTTGTTCGGCTGGAAGGCGTCCTCGCCGAAGTACTGCAGCACGGCGTCGAGGCGGGGGTTGGTGAACCACTCGGGCTGAAGCAGCTTCTGGCGGGCCGAGTGGTAGGTGTAGCGGGTGGGGGGCGGCGTCTCACCGGAGGCGAAGCGCTGGGACACCTGCGTCAGGTAGAAGGCGGGGCCGAAGCCGTCGCCCTCGTGCGTGAGGGTGTAGCGCCAGCGCTCGGCGTCGGCGCCGGTGCTCTGGTCGCGGGAGAAGACGGTGAGGGTGGCGACGCGCTGGTCGAGGGACAGGCCCACGCCGGAGCGGTAGTCGACGAAGGGGATGGGGAGGGGCTGGTACTGCAGCTCGACGCGGTACTGGAAGTCGGTGCCGGTGCCGCCGTAGCGGACGCGCTGGAGGAAGAGGCGGCCGGAGGCGTTGGGCGCCCACTCCAGACGGGTGCGGCGGCCCAGGGCCGTCACCACGTCGGTGAGGTACCAGGCATAGGTGCCACGCGGGGTGTTCACGCGAGCAGTGCCGCCGAAGGTCCAGGTGGAGCCATCGGGCAGGTAGGCGGTGGCGGTGGAGCCGTCCACCACGACGCGTGCCAGCGTGGACAGGCCCTGGGGGTACCAGGCGCCGTCGGTCCCTTGGGCCAGGCGGCCCCAGGGACTGGAGAGGTCATCGGTGAGGTAGTCGGGGTCGCCCTTGGCGCGCCAGCGCTCGAGGGAGAGCGAGTTGCTCCAGCCCACGCCCCACTCGGAGGCGCCGGAGTCCAGAGCGTAGGTGGGCATGACGGGCGCCAGCAGCATGCCCCGGTCTTCCGGGACGCTGAAGGGCGAGGGCAGGGAGAAGGCGCCGCGGCTGACGTCCGCGGGGCCGAAGGCGGTGCTGGCGAGCTGGCCCACCAGGCTGCCGCGCTGAGGCGCCGACAGCTGGGGCGGCTGCACCAGCATGTCTTCCAAGGGGCCGGAGGCCAGGGCCGGAGTGGCCAGGGCCAGGCATACCCAGGCCAGTACTCCGGCCAGGACGGATGGTTGTTTCACGTTCTTCTCTCCGCACGGGGGATGCCGCGGCACGGCGAGCGGCCTGCTGGCACCCGGAAATTTGAGGGATTGCGTGGGGACTGCGCCCTCCCCCGGGCGGACGCACACGCGCCCGGGGGAGGGGTGTTTCAGGAGAGGTGGCTCAGAGCTCCGGCGCCACCTGGACCGGGGACATCAGGGACGACGTGCTCGCCGTCTGCTGGCAGGACTCGATCCACGGGAACATCGGCGGCGTCCCCGAGCGCGTCTCCACCTCGAAGATGAGCACGATGTCCGTCACCAGGTGCAGCAGGTTGTTGTTCTTGAGCGCGCGCAGGTTGATGTCGTAGCGGGTGAACGGCGACAGGCCGTCCGCCACCGACGCCAGCTGGCCCGTGGTGGTGTTGCGCCAGTTCGTATAGACGGCCGGAGCCTCGTTGAAGCGTCCGTACAGCGGCCGTCCGAAGGACTGGTTGAGCCAGGCCGCGTTCACCATGCGGTAGCGCTGCGGTCCGCTCACCCTCGGGAAGACCAGCTCTCCGTCCACGCTGAGCGGCAGATCGATGATCTTCGAGCGGGCGGTCTCCACGTCCGAGGAGCGCTGCAGGTTGAAGAACACCATCATGTTGCGAATGATGGGGACGTCCTTCTCGCACCACAGGCGCTTGTCTCCATCCACGTGGAAGAAGTCCACGGGCGTCACCGGGATGGTGGCGATGGAGGTGCGGTTGATCCGGTCCCACACCGCCTCGGACACGGAGGGCGTCACGGTCTGGTACACCGTCGCCGGCGGCTGGGGCGCCGGCGGCGGCTGGGGCGCCGGATCCCACTGCCACGTGGGACGGGGGATGCTGAGGTAGTGGTAGCTGATGGTGGGATTGCCCTTCTGTTGCAGCCCCATCAGGTTCGTCTCCGACTCCACCAGCGCGGCGACGTGGGCCAGCTTGTCCGCCAGCACCGGGTAGGACGTGGTGAAGTCCACGTGGATGAAGTCGTCGATGAGGTCCATGGCCCCGTTCACACCCGTCTGGTTGCGCAGCGACTGCAGGACGACGGGGTAGCGCAGCTCGAAGATGGGGTAGAGGTAGTCATTGAGCAGCACCGACACGTTGCGCACGTTCAGCCGCAGCTCCTCCGCGTCCATGTTCTGCAGCGCGCGGCGCGGGAGCCACTGGAGCAGGGCCGCCTTGCGCTGGCTGTCCTGCAGGCCCTCGTTGATGGCGCGCTGCTCCAGCTTCAGCTGCTCCAGCTGGCGCAGGATGGCCTGACGCTCCATGGCCCGGCTCAGCTCCGCCAGCTCGCGCGTCACCCACTGATCCACCAGCTCCCGGAGGGGCTCCGGGACGGTGACGCCCTGGACGGTGCTCATGTTGGACCAGAAGTCATCCCGCAGGGTGATGGTGTCCTCGGGTATCAGACGCCCCTGGGCCAGCTTCTGCTGGGCGGCCAGCCGGAGCTTCTTCAGCTCCGCCATGGCGGCCGTTGCCACCGTGGCCAGCGTGTCCGTCGTCTCCGGGCGCAGCTGCCGGAGGTTGACCGACAGCGCCCGGGTCGTATCGAGGTTCGCGCAGGTCGCCAGCTCGTTGGCCACCAGGTACACGTCCACCTCGTCCTTGGCGACGATGGAGGTGCTGGGGGACTGCACGAGGTGGATATTCTGGATCTGGCCGGGGGTCTTCGGGGCGTCCGGCGCCATGAGGACGGCCAGCAGGCTGCCGGTGGGCAGGTTGGTGAAGGGCGCCTCCCTGGAGCGGATGCCCATGGCGAAGCTGGCCGACATCCCCATCTGGCTGGAGGTGTCCTGGCTCATCGACGCGCTCACGCCCAACCTCACGCCCGCTTCGACCTGCTGACACGTTTCGATCATCCCGTAGACGGAGGCCGAGGCCACGACGGGCGCCGCGCCGAACGGATCCGGGCTCTTGGCCGTGACGTCCGCACGCGCACCCGCGCACGAGCGGACGCTGGCCGACACGTTCCCGTACACCTCGGCCGAGGCCACGGCCTGGTTGCTGACGGCCGTCGTCCCGCTCGTGGACCGCTGGATGAGGTAGCCCTCCGGTCCCGTGGGCGTCGTCGGCACGCTCGCGAAGTCGAAGCCCTGGAAGGCGCCATAGGTGGAGGCATTCACCTTGCTCAGCGCACAGGTCGGAGACCAGGCTCCCGAGGTGTTGATGTACAGCACATCGCCCGCCTTCAGCCTCACGGGCTGGATTCCAGGCACCGCCAGCTTGGAGATGTCGAAGCCGTCCACCAGCTGGTTGTCCACCACGGCCTTGTAGCGGGCGCTCGAGGCGGCGGTGAGGGAGTAGTTCTGGTCCTCCAGCAGCAGCTGGTACGCGGGCCGGCCCTCACGCTGCGCCTGGGCGGCGTCCACGAAGGTCTTCATGAAGTCGCCGAAACGGGCCTCGTCCTGGGCGGAGCTGATCTTCAGGCCCGCGAGATCCTCATAGAGCTGGGCCATCTGCAGGGAGCGCTGCTCGAACTGTGCCTTGAGGTTGCGCTGCTCCGTCTCGTTCCCCATCTGGGCGAGGAGCCGCTCCACGTACAGCACCTCGTTCTGGTTGTAGTCATCGACGGAGGCCTTCAGGGCGGTGCGGTACTGGGTGAGCAGGCCGCGTGCCGTCTGGAACTGCGTGTCCTGCATGCCGGTGTGCAGCACGTTGGCGGGGCCCGTGGCGAAGCGGCCGGTGGCGTCGTAGCTGGCGGAGCGCTGCGCCGCGTCCTTCACCAGCTGGACGAAGTCCAGGGCGAGCGAGGGCCAGACGGCGTCCGGCGTCTTCAGGAAGAGCGTGGCGACCGTGCCGGGGGGGGTGGGCACGCCCATCCACGCCGTCAGCGCCTCCTGGATGCGGGCATGCTGGGTGTTCAATCCGGAGAAGACGTTGCGCCACCCGGCGCTCAGCACTCCAGAGGCCGTGACGCGGCTGACGCGGGTGTTCAGCGCGGACACGTCGTGCAGCGAGCCGATGAGTCCCATCGTCTCGCTGATCATGGTGCGGGAGTCGAGCGGCTTGCAGTCACGGAAGCGGCAGCCCAGGTCGTGCAGCACGGCCATGTCGTCCAGGCGGTTGGACAGGGCGCGCAGGCCGCCGCCCAGCGTCAGCAGCAGGGGCAGCTCCTCGAGGCGGGTGCCGCTCGTCCGGGACATGCTGGTGATGGCGGCGCTCAGCACCTTGCGGTCCACCTCCAGGCTCTCCTGGATGAACTCACTGGGCGTGCGGATGCCTCCGGCCGCGGGGCCATTGGAGTCGAAAGGCGCCTCCTGGTCGTACATCGTCATCCAGAAGGTCCCCATCAGCCCATCCAGCTTGCTCCAGAGGACGGGGTTGGCCGCCAGGCCGGAGCCGTAGTAGCCGCGGGCCGCGTCGTACCAGCGCTGGATGGCCTCCAGGCGCAGCTGGATCTGCGCTTGCGTGAACCCGGTGTTGGCGGGGATCGGCTCGGTCACGATGCTGGCGGCCAGCGTCCGGAGGCCCTCCACGTAGTCCTGGTGCCAGGTGTCCGTGGTCTGGCAGGTGCCGTAGCTCTGGTTGAAGACGGTGGACTCCAGCCCGGCGCAGTAGTCGTAGAAGGCGTGCCGGGTCGTCATCGGCACATGCGAGGACGTCAGCCGGATGCAGCTGTTGAGCTCCGAGTACCAGGCCTTCAGCGCGTCGCAGTCGGGGTTGGCTTCCGTGCTGTTCTCCAGGTTGCGGCCGCACATGTTGGAGACTGGCTGCGACTCCATCAGGCCGCGCAGCTCCGTGCGCTGCGCCTCGGTCAGCTCGTGCCCCCGGAGCTCGTGGAGCAGGATGAGCCGCTGGCGCAGCTTGAGCCGCGTGTCATCGAGGTGGGTGTTGCCGTAGCTGTCCTGCCAGTTGCGCTCCAGGAGCCCCCGCTTCAGGCAGGCGAGCTTGTCGGATGCGTTCGCCACGTCCTCACAGGTGACGCAGCGGGGCGCCACGACGTGGACCGGCGCCGGCTCCTTGTTGGCGAGGGCAGTCGTCCAGCGCGACTGGACCTGGGTGGTGGCCTGCGCGGCGGTGAGCCCCGAGTCGGTGTGGCTCCAGCCAGTGCCGATCAGCGTGCTGTTGGCGCACTCGCTGAGGGGCGCCGCGCCGTGCGCGGAGTGGCGGCAGTCGTAGTAGATGGCCTGCTGCGGGTTGTCGCAGGAGTACTTGTAGGCGTCACCGCAGGCGGGGTTGTTGACGCCGGACGGGTAGGTCCTCGTCCCGCCGAAGCTGTACGTGCACGTGCTGCCGCTGACGCTGTAGGTGTAGGTGACGCCGGGCTGGTTGGGGTAGAGCCTGGTGCGCTCCGACTCCGCCAACTGCTGGCAGGGCGTGGCGTAGTCGTACCGCGGCTCGTCCTGGCAGATGGACTCCGACCACTGGCAGGGCGGCTTCCGGTCGTAATCACACTCGTAGACGGGCGTGCTGCAGACCTGGACGTAATAGATCCGGGGGCTGACCGTCGTGCTGTACGGCCCGTCATTGACGGGGGCGCTCAGGGTGCACTGATTCCAGCAGTCCATCTGCTGATAGCCCTTCAGTCCGCAGTACAAGGAGTTCGTCCGGTACGCGTAGCACTGCATCTGGTACTCGTACGGACCCGAGCACGTCGTGGCGTCGAGGGCTCCCGCATTGCACGCGGCCCCGTCAACAATGAGCTCCTGGGACTCCGAGGCCACCTCGCCGGGGCCCGCCTCTCCGTTGCCCGGGAGCTCCACGCCACATCCGGCGGCCAGGGCCACCCAGAGTCCTACGGCCAACCACTGTCTATGTTTGAATTGCCGCACGTTCTTCCCTTCAAAAGACACACATGTCCCGCTGCCGCGTTCTGGTGTGCGGCACGGGTCGCTCAGGCATGCAATGAAAGAGGGCCGGAGGAGCAGACACTGCGCGGCGAGGCACACGCGTGCCCCTCCACGTCAACACCAGACGTGGTCGGACACTGCACTACCTGCCTGTGCGCGACATCCCCCCACCGCGGGCCACCGGCCCATCGTTCGAGTCGTCTAAGACATTGGAAACGACACGCTTCCGGTACCGTCATCAGCCCCCCGGCGGGGCTGTGGCGTCTTCCGGACCAGAATCACCATGGAAAACCCGGACCTCTCCGGCCCGGATTCGGCGCATATATATTTGGAACGCATTTGGGATTTCAACACGTTCTTTCGGGAATCCTTGAAATCGGCGGTGAGCCCGGTCCCGCAAAAGGAAGAGGGTGCTCGCGGCCCGGAGGCTCGCGGCACCCTCTTGAATCCCTCCCGGTGGGGGAGGGGGTTACTGCTCGATGATGTTGAACTCGGTGCGGCGGTTGTTGGCGCGGCCCTTGGCGGTGGCGTTGTTGTCGATGGGCTTCTCCTCACCGAAGCCCACGGCCTCCATCCGGCCCGGGTCGATGCCCCGCTTGAGCAGCTGCGCCATCACCGAGTCCGCGCGCGCCTGCGAGATCTTCAGGTTCGCCAGGTCCTTGCCCAGCGAGTCCGTGTGGCCCTCGATGCGCAGCTTCTTGATGGTGGGCATGTCGCGCATCACCTGCGCCACGTCGTCGAGGATGGTGAAGCTCTCCTTGCCGATGATCTTCGCCGAGCCGGAACCGAACTTGATCTGCTTCTTGATCTCGATCTTGCCCTTCTTGACGATGACCATCTTGTACTTCTTGGCGCAGCCGCGCTCCTCCTTGATGCCGGGCTCCTCGGGGCACACGTCCACTCGGTCCGGGATGCCGTCGCCGTCCTTGTCCGGATCCGGGCAGCCGCGCATCTCCTTGGGACCGGCCTCGTTCGGGCACACGTCCAGGCGGTCCACCAGGCCGTCCTTGTCCGTGTCCACGTCCGCGCAGCCGCGCGTCTCCGCGGGGCCGGCCGTATCCGGGCACAGGTCCAACCGGTCCGGGATGCCGTCGCTGTCCTTGTCGGGGTCGGGGCAGCCGCGCATCTCCTTCTGGCCGGGCTGATCCGGGCAGACGTCCATGCGGTCCACCACGCCGTCGCCGTCCTTGTCATCGTCCGGGCAGCCGCCGTTCTCCAGCGGGCCGGCCTTCAGCGGGCAGCGGTCCAGGCCGTCGGGGATGCCATCCGAGTCGTTGTCCAGGTCCGGGCAGCCGTCCTCGTCCTGGAAGCCGTCCTTGTCCTCGGGCTCCTCCGGGCACTTGTCCAGCGAGTCCTCGACGTTGTCCCCGTCCTTGTCGGTGCGCGGGCAGCCCACGTTCTGGATGGGGCCGGCCGCATCCGGGCACTTGTCCGCGGTGTCGATGAGCCCGTCCTGATCGTTGTCCGGGTCGGGGCAGCCGTCCGAGTCCTCGAAGCCGTCCTTGTCCTCGGCCTGGTCGCGGCACTTGTCCAGGTTGTCGGGGATGCCGTCATTGTCGCTGTCGCCAGGGGCCTCCTCGGGGCAGCCCTGGTTGGAGAGCGGACCGGCCGTGAGCGGGCACTTGTCGTTGCCGTCCAGCACGCCGTCGCGGTCGTTGTCCGGCTCGGGGCAGCCGTCCGTGTCCTCGAAGCCGTCCCGGTCCTCCGCGCGGTCCGGGCACGGGTCGTCCTTGTCGAGGATGCCGTCGCCGTCGGAGTCCTTCTCCTCGATCTGCACCACCACCTGCTGCGACGGCTTGGGGGTGATCTCCACGGTGGGCGGCTGGCCCGTCTGCTGCTGCGGGGGGGTGGTGGCGTCCGGCTTGTCCTTGACCGTGACCTTGGCGGGGGCGCAGCCCTTGGAGAGCTCCAGCGCCTTCTTGATGGCTTCCTCGGAGACGCGGATGTGCTCGGAGGCGCGGTAGCTGGTGCCCTGGCTCAGCTCGCCGCGGGCGAAGTCGAGGTGGGCCTCGGCGGTGGCGAGCTCCACCGGGGCACAGCGCATGGCGCCACTGCGGCGCGCGCGTTCGATATCCGCCTGGAGGACCTCGGACTGGGCGCGGACCTTGTTACCGCTCACGCAGGCGGCGCAGAGCAGCAGCAACGAAGAGGCGATGAGACGTCGCATCGGGTGGGTGCTCTCGCGTCAGGGGTTGGGGCTTTGGGAAGCGGCTTCTTCCGCGTTGGCGTTGGCCATGGCCTTGGCGCGGGCCTCGGTGGCGAAGCGGGCGGCCTTCTCGGCGAAGTCCACCCCGGCCTGGAAGTCCGAATAGCCGACCTCCTCGCGCGCCTTGCGGATGTAGAGGTTGGCGGCCGTCCACTCGTACGGGGCGAGCTTCTCGGCGCCAGCCGTGCGGGCCGCCTGGATCTGCACCTCGGCGTCCAACAGGTTCGAAGTGGACCTCAGGGGACCGCACCCGGCGACGGCTCCCGCCGCAGCCACCAGGACCAGGAGTCGCTTCATGGAAGGGGCCTCGGGATAAGGGCTGGAAGACACTAGGAGATGGGTCGTATCAATCGACTCGGGGAGGGTCAAGAATCGGTCAGTCGTACATCCCCGAGGGAGGGAGCGGGCCCGGCCGGGGTTTTGACAGCCTCGCTCCGGCCTTGTCATCGTGGCCGGCCGTGCGCACCCTGCCAGCCTGCCTGCTGCTCGTCCTCGCCTTCACCTCGTCGGCCGTCCTGGCCACCCCGCCCTCCGTGCAGAAGCGCCAGGAGCGCCGGGGGGAGACGCGCGCGCTCGTCAAGGACGTGCTCGACGGGAGGCTGCCCGTGCCCACCGCCATCTCCCGGCTGCGCATCCTGCGGGAGGAGGCCTTCGCGGCGGGGTTGATCATCGAGAACATCGACCAGGTGCTGGAGCCCCGGCGGCTGCGGGACGTGACGGCCGTGCTGGCCGGGTTGGAGACGCGCGCGGCCGAGCCCACCCTGGTGGACCTGGCCGGGCACGAGGACGGCCCGGTGCGCATGTACGCCGTCCAGGGCCTGGGCAAGGTGCGCAGCCGGCGCGTGGACGTGATGCTGCCGCTGCTGGAGGACAAGTCGCTCGGGGTGCGCCGGGAGGTGGCGCGCGCGCTCGGGGCCACCGGCAACCCCCAGGTGGGCAAGGCGCTGCTGGCCGCGGCGCGCGCGGAGGCGGATCCGCAGACGCGCGTGATGATGCTGGAGGCGGTGGGGGCCGCGGGTGACAAGAAGCAGGCGCCGGGCCTCGAGACCTTCCTCGACGACAGCTCGGAGAGCACCCGCTTCGCCGCCGCCCGGGGCCTGTGCCTGTTGGGGGACCCCGAGGGCTTCGCCTTCGCGCGCAAGCTGCTGGCCTCCGAGGACAAGCACGTGCGCCGCCAGGGCCTGGCCCTCTACGAGGGCGTGTCCGTGAAGCAGTCCTCGGCCGCGCTCCGGCCGCTGCTGGAGGACAAGGACCGCACGCTCGCGGCCGGCGCGGCCCGCGTGCTCTACCAGGGAGGGGACAAGACGATGATGTCCTGGCTGGTGCTGGCCTCGTGGAACGCGAAGGGCGAGGAGAAGCTCGCCTACGAGAAGGAGCTGGAGACGCTCCACCTGGCGGATGACGAGCGCAAGGCGCTGCTGCGCAAGGCGGGGGTCGTGAAGTGAAGGCCTTCGCCCTCGTCTCGGCGCTGCTGGCCCAGACGCCCGCCGCCGCCACCGCGCCGGCTCCGGCCGTGACCGGGAAACCCCTGGCGCGCAATACGCTCAAGGAGCCCGTGAAGGAGCCCCGGGTGGTGTGGGCCTCGCTCAGCCCCCAGGAGCGCGCCTCGTTCCTCACCGGGGACGCGGCCCTTCCGCTGAAGGAGCGGCTGCTGCGGGTGAGCGAGCGCTTCCTGGGCACGCCCTACGTCCACTCTCCGCTGGGCGAGGGGAGCGGGGTGGATCCGGATCCGACCTTCCGGCTGGACGCGGTGGACTGCCTCACCTTCGTGGAGCAGGCGCTGGCCATGAGCCTGGCCACCGCCGAGCCCGAGGTGGCCGGAGTGCTCGAGCGCCTGCGCTACGCGAGCACGCCCACCTACGAGGATCGCAACCACCTGATGGAGGCCCAGTGGCTGCCCAACAACCAGCGCAAGGGCTTCCTGGTGGACGTGACGCGGCGCTACGGCGGTGAGGACACCGTCAAGGTGCAGAAGACGCTCACCGCGGTGACGTGGACGTCCCGCTCCTCGCTGGCGCTGGGGCTGCCCAAGACGCGCCAGCCGCGCGGCACCTACAGCCTGGACATGATTCCCCTGGAGCGGGTGATGGCGCACGCGCGCCAGGTGCCCTCGGGCACCATCCTCGTGGTGCTGCGCGAGGATCTGCCGCTCAAGGCCACTCGGATGACGCACCTGGGCTTCGTGGTGCAGAAGGGCAAGCGCACCTGGCTGCGCCACGCCCGGCGCGGTGTGGACGGCAACGGCCGGGTGGTGGACGAGGACCTGGAGACCTTCCTCGCCCGCAACGCGAAGTACGACAAGTGGAAGGTCTCCGGCGTGAGCCTCTACGAGCCGCGCCGCCCCGACGCGGGCGGGGGCGAGCTCGTGAGCTCTCCGTGACGGCCCTGCCCCACCCTCACTCGTAGTCGACCATGAATGATGTGGGTGTAGATCTCACCCACCGCTCGTAGCCGACTACGAGTGGGTTGCCGCAATGGCGCTCATTGTGTCCATGGACAAGTGAGCGAGCCTATGTGCGTGCATGTCAGTTTGCACGTGTTCGTGCGTCCAAGTTTGAAGATTCGTATCCGGTGGCATCAACGACGTCCTTGGCTTCTGAAATGGCCATGAAAGTCATCACCCTGTATCTCAATAGCGTGATTTCCTGACTCACTTCGCCAGATGATGCTTCCACAGCAACGTTCTCATCGCTCAGTGGCGCCAAGCTGATAAATCCCAGCTACTACAATCATCAAGAGCTTTCGCGGTACCTCAGTTTCGACCATGGCCCAGGGGCACAGCCTTCGTTACTTATTGCCGAGGATAAGTGGTTGGTCTCATCCAATCGACTCTGCTTCGTCTTGGATGAAGGGCAAGCGCTGGAATCAAATACATCTCTCATGGTTGTCGTGGGTGGAGGCGCCCCACCAATGCCCCGAGAGCAAGGCACAGCAGGAGGGTTAGCGGAAGCCGTCTACGATGTAGATGCCCGCGATAGAGAATTCGAGTTCGGCGGTTCCTGGGGCAGGTCCTTGCTTTTTCTTCAATTGGCCATGACCCAGGCGGGCCACAGCACAGATCGGGATCGGCTCTGCGTCTGGTGGTCGCGCCTCGTAGTAGCGGATGACCACGTTCGGACCACCAGTCCAGATCTGTCCGTACATCCGGGTCCCGGCATCCAGGAATCCCATTTCGTCCCGTAGGTGGCTCTCGACAGGACCGTCGTTGACGATGATCGGGCTCTGGCTGCTTTGGTTCGCGTCGATTACCACCGTGGAGCTATCGCCTGGGCGGAGCCGCAGGATCCTCATCGCCTCCAGGGCCTTCTCCGGACACTTCTGCGGTCCCGGGCCGCCGTCCGGGCGCAGGGAGACGCCGGATGTTGTGCAGCCGAGGGCGAGGCAGCAGATTCCGAGGGCGGAAAGGAACGGTTTTTTCATGAGAAACATGGGAGGAGTCCTACCAGAGCGGGTTCATCAGCGCGCTGACGTCAACGCAGCAGATTGGCGGGAATCAGCTCGACGTAGGCCTGTCGCAGCCCTCCATCCCTGAAGAGCTCCAGAGCGAGTTTGTCGCCATCTCTGGCGGGATCGAATGTGGCCAGGTCGGTGACGATGGCGATGCGGCCGGTCTCACCTGGGGCGATGACGGGTGAGGTCTCGCGCAGCGCGAAGGGCTTCGATTGCTGGGTGGTGAGGGTCGAGAGCCGTGCCTCCTGCAAAGCCCAGGGTCTCGAGGGATCCTTGTTCGTCACCTTGAAGACGACACCGGCTTTCGTCTCGGCCACCTTCCTCCGGGTCTTCTTGGGAACGAAGATGAGGATCTCGACCTCGATTTCCTCCCTCCGCAGTACCCACTTCTCGCCTTCCGTGAACGGGGTCAGGTCGACCTTGTCGTTGGCCAGGAGCGCCGCGATGGCGTGATCCACCGAGATTCCTTCCTCACGCTGGCGGTGGTTCTCGGCACGAAGCGCCTCGTTCTCCTCGTGCTGCTCCTTCAATGCCGTGAGTACCGCCTCGGGTGCTTCCGGGTCCGGGAAGACGTTGACCTGCCCATCTACGTAACCCGCACGGGCCGTGACGGTGAAAGGCAGTGACGTGCCGTCCTTGAGAGTCACCAGCAGCATGAAGCGGTCGTCCGGGTCCAGATCCTGAAATGGAACGATGACTACGGACCTTCCGCCCACGAGCAGCGGCTCGAAGCGGCCTTCCCACCCGAGTAGCTTCGTCTGACCTGGCTCGCAGTCGGTCGTGAACCGAAGCGTGGACACCCTGCCGCCGGCAACGAAGACCTGGGGCACTTCATGCCTGGGGTCCTTCGACAGGTAGAGGGTTCTTGGCCTTGTTCGTTCCGAATCAAGGGCGAGATGCCCGTGGGCGGCCGCATTCGTAGCGGACACCACCAGAAGAGCAACCAGGACAACGTTCCGTAGCTGGCCGATGGCGGAGGTCATCATCGGCGACTGAACCTAGCTGGTCAGGCGTTGCGACGGCCAGCACTGTTACGCTCGTGTTCGAACGCGGCCCGCAGTCGCATGGCATGGCGAGTCTGCTGGCCCGATGGGTGGGCTGCAACCGCCGCTTTACTCGTAGTCGACCATGAGTGATGTGGGTGGAGGTGTGGATTGGTGAGGGTTATGTCTCCGTTCGTAGTGACTTCGATTGTTGTGGGCAGGTGTCGCACCTGCCGCTTGTAGTCGACTACGAGTGAGCCACTGCTGGACGGCCAGGAGTCAGGGGGTATTTGCGCGAGGATCTGCCGCTCAAGGCCACGCGGGTGACGCACCTGGGCTTCGTGGTGCAGAAGGGCAAGCGTACCTGGCTGCGCCACGCCCGGCGCGGTGTGGACGGCAACGTCGCCCGCAACGCGAAGTACGACAAGTGGAAGGTCTCCGGCGTGAGCCTCTACGAGCCGCGCCGCCCCGACGCGGGCGGGGGCGAGCTGGTGCGCTCTCCGTGATGCGTGGACGGGCCGCGGTGTGTCGGGGCAGGGCGGCGGAACCTGTGCGCGTCCTGCCCTTCACGGCCTTGCCCCCCTCGGGAGCCGGACGAGCCGGTCACGGGCCGACATGGTTACCGAGGTACTGCGAGGCGACGTAGCCGATGACCCCGCCGGCGGTTCTGATGCGCGTCCAGGAGCCGTAGTCTCCCGAGAGGATATCGACCCACTCGCCGCGATAGACGACGGTGAGAATCCGGTAGCTGGTGCCCGGGCCACTCCTGACGTTCAGCGCGCTCGCGAGGACCTGCGCCGCACCGATCTCCCCCAATCGGCTGACAGCCTTCTCCTGCAACATGGTGCTTCTCCTTTTTCAGTTCGATGGACCGGTCAATCCGGTCAATCAGACTGATAGGAGCGGCTTGTCATGTGACGAAAACTCATGAGGGAGGGGGGATGCTTCCGCCGGGTCCCCGGGCCCGGGTGTCGGGAAGCTGCCCGCCTGGCGGGCAGGAGAGGACCCGGAGCCCTGGAACGGAGACGGTGCTCCCCGCCAGGCTCCGGGGCCGTGCTGCTCGCGGCCGTCCCTCAGAGGGTGCCGGGCGGGGGCGCGGTGGCCTCCGTCTCGAGCTCCTCCTCCTCGGCGGCGCGGGCGGCCTCGTCGGAGGTGGAGTCCAGGCGGGCCTTCTCCTGCGCCAGCAGGGTGAGGGAGCGCTGCAGGTGCTCCTCGCCGACCATGATCTCCCACCAGGGCTCCAGGGCGCCGGTGGTGAGCACGTCCACGGCGCCTCCGCGGCGCGGCCGGACGAAGACGGGGATGCGCTCGGCCTCCAGCACGCGCACGTAGTCCTCGGCGGTGAGGGGATCATCCGCGGTGGTGGCCCGGACGAACTTGCGGGTGTCGCTCTCGCTGGACAGCGGGATGTGGCGCTGGCGCATCGCCTCGGCGTCCACCAGCTCACTGCCGGGACAGTCGGCGCACGTCTTCACGCCATCCTGGTATTCGGAACCGCACTGCATGCAGTACTTCATCGTGCCTCCCTCCAGGAACCACACCCTGGCAACCGGGCCCGAGGTTAGCACGCGCGGCCTCAATGCCTGGCTGCTTCCCCCAGGCTTCCCACGGCGGCTGACAAACGCTCGACATCAATGGGCTTGCGCATCACCACGTCACAGCAGCCGGCGTCCACATTGGTGTAACCGGACACCAGGATGACGCCCGCCTTGGGCTGGCGGTGTTTGACCTCCTGGGCGAGCTCGGTGCCACACATGCCGGGCAGCGACTCGTCCGTGACCACCACGTCGGGGTGATCGTTCTCGAAGGCCCGCAGCCCGGCGAGCCCGTCCGCCGCCGTGACGACGTCGAAGTCCATCTCCAGCAGCTCCGCGAGAAGCTCCCGGCTGTCGCCGTCATCCTCGACCAGCAACACCTTGATTCGCTCTCCCATGCGACTGGGCAACCCGGGAGCCCTCCTGAAACGTCCACGCCTCTTCAGCGCTCCGTCCCTCGCCGCGAGGGCGGCCAAGGGAGCGAGCACGTCCGCCGCTCACCGAATGTGGGCGGGCTGCCCATCTTGAGGGTCCAAGGGAGGTGACGCGATGAAGGTACTGATGCGAGGAGTCCACCTGTCACTGACGGACGAGCTGAGGGACTACGCCAACCGGCATCTGGTGGATCCCCTCGTCAAGTTCATTGACGACGAGGCGACCGAGATCGAGATCGCCATGGTGGACATCAATGGTCCCAAGGGAGGCGTGGACCAGGAGTGCCGGGTGACGGTGCGGATGCCGGGCTTCGCGGGCATGCACGTGACGGAGACGGCGGAGACCATGTTCCACGCCATCGACGCGGCGCGTGACACACTGGAGAAGATGATCACCCGGACGTTGGAGAAGCGCCGGGAGCAGAGCAGTCAGGGGCTCCCCCAGGACGTGCGCTTCTAGCGCGCGGACGGAGCCCGGATCCCTCGCCTGGTGTCCGGGCTCCCAGGCGGACCCTTCCCGGTTTCTTGCTGGCCCCGAGCGGTGGAAGCTATAAGCGGACACTTCACACCCCCCGGGCTAAAGGTCGGCGATGGTCCGCTTCAAGTTCTTCGTCTTCGCACTTCTGGTCCTCGGACTCGGGGTGGCGCATCTCCCGCTGGTCTCGGGAGCGCTGAGCGAGCGCGCCACCCAGGAGGCCGCGGCCCCCGCCACGGCGGCCATCGCCGAGCTCTCCCGCGCATTCGACGCGCGCCGGCTCGCCGTGCAGGGCCTGGCGCTGAAGCTCGCGGCCAGTCCGGACGTGGCCACCGCCGTGCAGCCGCAGGTGGTGCCGCTGCCCAAGGGCAAGGGCATCCGCGTCGTGGAGCCGCCCACGGGTGAGCGCTTCACCAACCTGCGCGCCGCCGCCAGGGAGCTGGTGCCCGCGCCGCTGGCGGGCTCGCTCGTGCTGGCGCTCTCCACCACCGAGGGCTCGCTGTACGTGCGCGCCGACGGGGAGCCCGTCTCGGACGACACGCTGGACGTGCAGGCGCTGCTGAAGGCGGGCAGCGAGGGCGTGGTGGTGGACGCGTTCGACGCGCCCCATGTCTTCTACTCCGTGCCGGTGCTGTGGAACGCCGAGGGCGGCCAGTCCCAGGTGGCCGCGACGCTGGTGGTGGGCGCGCCGCTGGTGGACGCCAAGGCGCTGGAGGGCGCGGCGCTGTCCTCCGGTGTCGCCGCGCTCGCGCTGGTGCGGGGCGACACGGTGCTGGGCACCGCGGGCGCGCAGAAGGAGCTGGCCGCCGAGGGCATCAAGGTGCTGCGCAAGGGCCAGCACGGCCACGTGGTGCGCAGTGGCAGCGTGCGTGGGTGGCTCTCCCAGGTGCCGCAGGTGAAGCTGCCCATGTTCACCCGCGCCGATGACGTCAAGGGGGGCGATGCTCCGCTCGCGGTGGGCTCGCGCCGGGCGCTCGAGGGTGGCCTCGAGGTCGTGGCCGTCTGCAGCGTGCTGCCCTTCATGACGGCGCTGGCGGACTACCAGCAGGTGGCCCTCTTCGCGCTCATGTGCCTGCTGGGCTTCTCGCTGGTGTGGCTGCTGGTGATGGGCTCGGGCCGCGCCGCCGCACCGGCCGACGCCGCCGCCAAGGAGAAGAAGGACAGCAAGAAGAAGAAGGGCAAGAAGGGCCAGGAGGAGGCCCCGGCTCCGGCGCCCGCCCAGGCCGCGGCGCCGCTCCCCGTGGCGGCCGTGCAGGAGCCGCCCGTTCCCGGCCCGGACGACTTCCCCTTCCCGGCCCGCGCCGCGCCGGCCGCCGCCGACAGCGATGCCTTCCCGTTCCCCGCGCCGCCGGCTCCGGCGGCTTCCGGGGGGGATGCGTTCCCGTTCCCCACGCCGCCTCCGGTGGCGGATCCGTACGGCTCGCCCACGGTGCCGGGCAAGGATCCGTTCGCCGCGTCGGGCGGTTCCGGCGATGCGTTCCCGTTCCCCACGGGGGACTCGGGCTCGGATGTGGCCACGGCGGCCGCTCGCCGGGGCGCGTTCGCCTTCGAGGACCAGCCGACGGCGGCCTACACGCTGCAGCAGGCGGCGGATCCGTTCGCCGCGGCCGCCGCGCAGGCGGGCAACGCGCCGCCGCTCTATGGCGAGGACTCGCCTCCCGAGACGACCCGCGTGGCCGCCATTCCGCAGGAGCTGCTGGCGCGCTCGGCGCGTCCCAACACGGCCGAGGTTCCCCTCCCGTCCCAGCGGCCGGGCCACCCCGGCATGGCCGCTCCGTCCTCGGCGCCCACGCCCGTCATGGGCACGCAGATGCCGGGCATGCCGCCCCCGCCTCCCACGGGCAGCGGCGCCATCGCCCTGGCCGAGGAGCAGCACTTCCAGGACGTCTTCCGCGAGTTCGTCGTGACGCGCGATCAGTGCGGTGAGCCCAACGACGGCCTCACGTACGACAAGTTCGTGGCCAAGCTGCGCAAGAACAAGGAGCAGCTCGTCCAGAAGTACGCGTGCAAGACGGTGCGCTTCCAGGTGTACGTGAAGGAGGGCAAGGCCGCCCTCAAGGCGACGCCCGTCAAGGACTGACGCTTCCGGCGCCACAGTGTTGTCTCCCGAGGGCTCCAGGTCTCCGCGACCTGGGGCCCTCTCGCATTTCCTGCTAGCTGTGGCGGCTCGCTTTCGAGGAGGTGCACATGAAGGTGGGCTTCGTCGGACTTGGCAACATGGGCCAGCCCATGGCGAGGAATCTGCGCGCCGCGGGGCATGAGCTCGTCGTCTACAACCGCACGCGCGAGAAGGCCGAGGCGCTGCGCCAGCAGGGGGCCCGCGTCGCGGACTCGCCAGCGGACGCGGCCCGTGGAGCGGAGGTCGTCTTCTCCATGCTCTCGGATGACGCCGCGGTGGAGGCCGCCGTGCTCGGAGGCTCGGGCCTGCTGGCCGGGCTGGAGAAGGGGGCGCTCCACGTGTCGTCGAGCACCCTCTCGGTGGCGCTCTCGGAGCGGCTGGCCGAGGCGCATGCGAAGGCCGGGCAGCGGTACGTGTCGGCGCCGGTGTTCGGCAGGCCCGAGGCGGCGGAGGCCAGGCAGCTCTGGGTGGTGGCCGCGGGCGCGAAGGCCGACGTGGAGCGGTGCCGGCCACTGCTGGAGGCCCTGGGCCGCGGGCTCTCGGTGCTCGGGGAGAAGGCCTCTTCGGCGAACGTGGTGAAGCTGTCGGGCAACTTCCTGATCGCCTCGATGATCGAAGCGCTCGGGGAGTCCTTCGCGCTGGCGCGCAAGTCGGGCGTCGAGCCCCAGGTGTTCCTGGAGCTGTTCCAGTCGGTGTTCGCGCGCTCGCCCATCTTCGAGCGCTACGCGGTGCTGATCGCCAACGAGCAGTACGAGCCCGCGGGCTTCAAGCTGAAGCTGGGGCTCAAGGACGTGCGGCTGGTGCTGGAGGCCGCCGGGGCCGCGGAGGTGCCCATGCCCCTGGCCAGCCTCCTGCGCGACCACTACCTGGGCGGCGTGGCCCAGGGCAGGGGAGACCTGGACTGGTCGGCCCTCGGGGCCCTGGCGGCGGAGCGGGCGGGACTCGGCAAGAAGTGAGGCCTGGCGCTCAGGTGGAGCCGGGCTCGTCCTCCTCGGAGGGCGGTACCGGTGCTCCACCCGGAGCCGGGTGCTTGCGCGCGCGGGGGGCGAGCTCCGCGCCCACGCCCAGGACGAAGGTGTTGCCGGGCGTGGTGCTCGCGCCACCGAGCGTCTGCAGCATGCGCAGGTCGAGCAGCGACGGGTGCTGCTCCACCAGCCGCGCCGCGTTGGCCAGGTTGCGCAGGGCCGCCGACTCGCCGCGTGCCTTCTCCAGCATGGCCTGCGCTTCCTTCTTCGCCTTGAGCGACTCGGAGAAGGCCCGGCGCAGCTCCGCGGGCAGCATCACGTCCTTCACCTCCACGGACTCCACCGAGAGGCCGAACGCGCGCACCTCGCCGGCCACGCGCTCGCGCATCCGCTGCCCCAGGTCCACGCGGCCCGCCACCAGCTCCTCCAGGGGATGGCGGCCTACCTCCTCGCGCAGCGCGAGCTGCACGGCCAGGTAGAGCGCCTCCGTGTAGTTCTGCACGCGGTGCAGGGCGGGCTCGGGCTCGGCCACCGCGAAGCGCACGGCGAGGCTCACCTTGAGGCCCACCTGCTCCTGGCTGAGCACCTCCTGGCCGGGCACCGTGAGGTAGCGCTGGCGCATGTCCACCTGCTGCGTGCCGTGGAGCTGGCGCAACACCCGATGGGCTCCGGGCCTCAGCACGCGCACGAAGCGGCCCTGGCGGTAGAGCAGGGCGGTGAAGCCCTCGGGGACGACCACCTTCAGCACGAGCAGCTTGTAGGCCACCGCGCCCAGCACGAGCACCACCACCAGCAGCGGAATGAATCGGAACGTGTCCACCGGCTCCTACCTCGTTCAGCGAAAGACGTCGGCCCCGGGAGCCCCGGCGGCGCGGCGGGGGCTCTTCGCCCGCATGGCCGTTCCGCACGGTGCGCCTCGAGGGCGCTGGCTCCCGGTGCCTCCGTTGGGGAGTCGAACCCCGGCCTTTCGGCCGCCAATAGGGGAGCCCCCGACCCCAGGACACCCCCGGACCGATGTCCGCGGATGCTGGAGAGGACTTCCCACCGCGCACGGACGTACGCGCCCCCGTAGCCTGACCGCGGTTATTTCCCCTCGCCCGAGGGGAGAGGGGATGTCTTCGCCCACTTCCCTCCATGAGAGAGCGCCGCCCCCGTCTCCTGAAGCGGCGCTCCTCATGACACCTCACGGCGGTGACGACCCCGGCGCCAGGGGTGTCACGCTTTTCCGGCGGCGGCCTATAAAGGGCACGACGGCTCGGACCGAGGGGGACGATGCAGTGGACGACGGTACGCGGGAACAGCTCCGGCGGTGGATGACGCGGCTCGCCGAGGGCGACCGCGAGGCCTTCACGCCGGCCTTCGCCTGCCTCCAGCCCCTGCTGGAGCGCTTCTGCGCGCGGCTGCTGCCGTGCCGCGAGGACGCCGAGGACGCGGCGCAGGCGGCGTTGCTGAAGGTGTTCGCCCGGGCCTCGGAGTACGACGTGTCGCGCGAGGCCCTGCCGTGGGTGCTGGGCATCGCCGCGTACGAGTGCCGCACCGTGCTCAAGGCGCGGGCGCGCCGGCGCGAGGCCCCCGAGACGGAGGGCACGGAGGTGGTGGACGGGGCCGCGGGGCCCGAGGCGCGGCTGCTCGCGGAGGACCTGCGGCACGCGTTGGCGGAGGTGATGGGCGGATTGAGGCCGGAGGATGTGGAGACCCTGGAGGCGGCCATGGGAGAGCGGGAGCGGCCCGCGATTCCTGGCGCCACGTTCCGCAAACGGCTCGAGCGTTCGCTCGGGCGGCTGCGCGAGGCATGGAGGATGCGTCATGGTGTCGAGTGAACTGGAGCGCCTCCAGCGGCGCGCGCGTTGGTCCTATGAGTGGGGACGCTTCCGGGCCGCGATGCCCGGGGCCTTGCATGCGCTGGGCCTGTTGGTGATGGCGGCCGTGCTCCAGCACCGGGTGCGGCCCGCCCTGCTCGTCCTGGGTGGACTGCTGGTGCTGCTGTGCCTCGGGTTGGGCTGGTGGGGGCGGAAGTGGGACCGCGCGGTGACTCCCGGGCTGCTCGCCGGACTGTTTCCCTTGCTGCTCCCCTTCGTGGTCAGTGGGGCGGGGCATGTCTGCTACACCGGCGGCTGCCGGGCCTTCTGTCTGATGACTTGCGTGGGCGGAGGGCTGGCCGCCGGAGCCGTCCTCGCGTTCACGGCGCTCCGGCGCTCCGAGGGACATGAGCGCTTCCTCCTGGCCTCGGGCCTGGTGGCCACACTGTGCGGTTCCCTGGGCAGTGTCCTCTACGGCCTGAGCGGAGTGCTCGGGCTGGTGGCGGGCCTGGCCCTCATCTCCACGCCCGTGCTCGTCCTGCGCCGGGCCTGACACTCCCTTCCACCCTGGCCGTTACTGCCCGCCCGGACTCGCTTCCGGGCGGAAAGGAATCTCCATGTCCTCACTCCTGTCCCTTCCCCTCGCGCTGCTGCTCCACGCCGCTCCCACGCCCACCCCCGAGCCCGTGCTCTTCGCCCCGGGCGTGGTGTCCACCGCCCACGAGGAGTTCGGCATCACGTTCTCGCCGGATGGGCGCACGGTGGTGTTCAACCGGGCGGATCCCACGCGCTTCAAGTTCCAGCTGCTGATGGTCTCGCACTGGCGGGACGGCCGCTGGACGGCGCCCGAGGTGCTGCCCTTCTCGGGCCGCTACCGGGACATCGACCCGGCCTTCACGCCGGACGGCAGGCGGCTCTTCTTCGCCTCGGTGCGGCCCCAGTCCTCGGGCGAGGCGGTGCACGCGGACTTCGACATCTGGTTCGTCGAGCGCACGGACAAGGGCTGGGGGACGCCGCGGCTGGCCGAGGGCCTCAACACCCCGGAGTCCGAGACGAACACCTCGGTGACGCGCGAGGGCGCCGTCTACGTGACCCGCAGCCCCAAGGACGGCAAGCGGCGCATCTACCGGCATGCGCCCCAGGGAGAAGGGTGGGGCCCGGGCGAGCCGCTGCCGGACGTCATCAACTCGGGCCACGGGGACGGCAACCACTTCGTGGACGCGGACGAGCGCTACCTCGTCTTCTCCTCGCAACGGCCGGGAGGGCTGACGCCGGATGCCTACGACCTGTACGTCAGTGAGCGGAAGGACGGGCAGTGGGGCGTGCCGCGCAACCTCGGACCGGCCATCAACCGGCTCGACGGGGGGCTCACCCCGACGGTGGTGCCCGCGCGGGGGACGCTCCTCTACGCCCAGCGGCGGCCCTTCCTCTCCGAGACGCCCGAGCGCCCGCTGACCACGAAGGAGTTCGCCACGAAGCTGGAGTCGCCGGGCAACGGAAATGGCGACTTCTACGAAGTCCAGCTCGCGGCCGTGGGGCTGCCCACGCCGGGCAGGTAGCGCGTGTGCTAAGGCCCGCCTGAACGACACCGGGCGGGAGGCTCCCCTTGTCCAGATGCGTGGCCGTGCGGTGCATGTTGGTGCTGCTCTTCCTGCTCCCCACGGTGGCCCGGGCGGGGCAGGGGTCGAGGTTGCGGCTCGTGCAGCCTCCGATCGTGGAGACCCCGCCGAGGTTCCTCCCGGACCCCGTGCCCGTGGCGCCACCCGTGCACCCCTTGTGGCAACGGTTGCTCGTCGAGGGAGGCGCGGGCGTGGGCACGGGCCTCGCGGGAGCGCTCGTGGGCCTGGGGACGTACATGCTCGGGAGCGGGGTCCGGCTCATCCAGCCCGAGGAGGGCCCGACGGTGCTTCCCTTCCTGCTCACCGGAGCGGCCCTCGGCTTTCCGCTGGGCGTCTGGTGGGGCGGCGAGCTGATGGCGGGAGACGGGGGCCTGCTCGCCACGTTCGGGGGAGCCGCCGTGGGAGGGCTCGGGACGGTGGGGCTGTGGGCGTTGTCCGAGCGCTCGGGCCAGCCGCTCTCCGGCGTGTTGAAGGGCGTGGCCATCCCCCTGCCGGTGGTGGGCGCCTTCCTGGGGTACGAGCTCTCCTCCGGCCTCCGGAAGAAGGCGGTGGGGCTCCAGCTGCGGCCGGCCGTCGTCCTCTCCGCCCACCACCAGGCGCTGGTGCTGGCCGGTTGCTTCTGAGGGCTCGTGGGCTGGGGAGGCGTCCGGCCCCCGACAGCGCCACGGACAGGACGAACGGAGCACGAGCCGGGTGGCCCCGAAGGGGGCGGCGTGGTACCCCCAGAGCGTGAGCGACACTTTCGACCAGCTGGGCCTGTCCCCCGAGTCCCTCGACGCCATCCGCCGCGCGAGGTTCGAGCGGCCCACGCCCATCCAGGCGCAAGCCATTCCTCCGGCGCTCGCGGGCCGGGACGTCATCGGCTGCGCCGCCACGGGCACGGGGAAGACGGCCGCGTACGTGCTGCCGTTGGTGGAGCGCTTCGCCGGCCGCAAGGGCACGCTGGGTCTGGTGCTGGCGCCCACCCGCGAGCTGGTGCAGCAGATCGCCGGGCCGGTGGAGTTCTTCGGGGGCCCGCGTGGCGTCACGCACGCGGTGGTCATCGGCGGCGAGGACATGGCGGCGCAGGCCGAGGCCCTGAAGCGCCGGCCCACGCTGGTGCTGGCCACGCCGGGGCGGCTGGTGGACCTGTTGGGGGCGCGTATCGCGGCGTTTCCGCAGCTGGAGGCCCTGGTGCTGGACGAGGCGGACCGGATGCTGGACATGGGCTTCCAGCCGCAGCTCGAGACCATTCTCGCGGCGCTGCCGAGGCGCCGGCAGACGCTGCTGTTCTCCGCGACGCTGGGGCCGGACGTGAGCCACTTCGCGCGCGAGGAGCTGCACCGGCCGGTGCGGGTGGAGGTGACGCGCAGCGGGACGCCGGCCGAGCGCGCCGAGCAGCGGCTGTACGTGGTGAAGCCCGAGGAGAAGTCCGCGCTGCTGCTGACGCTGCTGGCGAGGGACGAGGCCACGGCGCTCATCTTCGCGGCGTCGAAGGAGCGGGCGGACAAGGTGCACAAGGCGCTGGAGCGGGCGGGGTACAGCTGTGGGGTGCTGCACGCGGACCGGACGCAGAGCCAGCGCAACCAGACGATGAAGGCCTTCCGGGAGGGGACGTACCGGTGTCTGGTGGCCACGGACATCGCGGCGCGCGGGCTGGACGTGGAGGACGTGGGGCACGTCATCAACTACGACCTGCCGCACGCACCGGAGGACTACGTGCACCGCATCGGCCGCACGGCGCGGGCCTCGGCGAGCGGCGTGGCCTCGACGTTCGTCACGGCGAAGGACCGGCTGATGACCGAGCGCATCGAGCAGATCATGCGGGCCGGGATTCCCCGCGCGACGGTGCCACGCGAGGACCCGGTCTTCCAGGCGGAGTGGGAGCGCCACCAGGCCGCGCAGAGAGACCCGGGCCCGCCGCAGAAGGACCACGGGATGTCCAAGCGGGACACGGGACAGGCTCCGGGCCGTCACGCGCGGTCGCACGGGCGCGCGCCTCGGAAGTGAGGCGGGAGGCGCGAGCCCGGTGCTTCAGGGCTACTGGAGCTCGACGTAGGTGAGGAGCCGGGTCGTCCGGGTCTCCACGTACGGGTCGCTGGACAGGCTTCCGGTGAAGAAGCTCGCGTAGCCGCTCGCGTTGGCCTGCCAGCTGGTGGCGGCCCACACGCGGTAGGAGCCCGCGGGGAAGGTGGTGACGGGGGCACTGTCCGCGGGGGCCACCACGGTCCAATCCAGGGGACCCGGCCCGATCGTCGCGGCGAGCTCCACCTCCGTCAGGTGCGCGGAGGCATCGGGACTCCAGCGCAGGACGAGGCCGGCGCGCGAGGCGCTGGGCGGGTCCTCCAGGGTTCCCACGGCGGGAGATGTGATGCTCGGCGGGTTCAGGAACGTGACCTGCGCGGACGAGCCGGTGCTCACGGGCATGTTCGTCTCGACCTGACCCCCCGGGAGCTTCGCCGCCTCACCCGAGGAGACGCGGAGCATCGGGGTGACGGTGTCGAAGGGTGCCGTCCGGGCAATCATCGGGACGGAGAGGGGCTGCGTCCCGGAGGCGCTCGTGCCGAAGAGGAGCCGGCCGCCCAGGATGTACCGGAGCGAGGCGTTCAGGGTGGTGTCGGGGATCTCGCCGCTCGCGACCGTCACACCGAACGACTGGTCCACGGGGTGGTCGAGTGCGACGTCCCGCCCGCTGACGGTGGTGCCGGCGCTCACGGCGATGTCGCGCGCGAGGCCGACCCGGACGACCGTTCCCTCGGTGCCGGTGGTCTCCTGGGCGAAGAGGTCCACCTTGCCGGGAGCGTCACCGCGGATGTCGATGCTGAAGGAGCCGTCCTCGGACAGGGTCGTGGTGCCGTAGAGGCCATTGCCGGCCACGGTGACGGAGAGGTTGCTGGGATTGGACGCGCCCGTCACCTTGCCGGTGATCGTGCCCTGCTTCGTGAAGGGGATGGCGCCCAGGAGATAGAGCGAGCTCGGCAGCCAGACCTCGGGTCCGTTGAGCGCGAGGTAGGTCTTCGCCTCCACCGTTCCGGTGGAGCGCACCATCACCAGCGTCACGTCTTGCGGCCCCGTGATGGCCGGGTCCCGGAAGTGCACCACGCCGCTGCTATCGAGGCGCGCGCGGTACTTGCTGCCATCGCCGAGCAGCACGTCGACGTTCCTGTACAGCTGAAAGGTGGAGGTGACTTCGCTCGGAGCGTGGACGGTGAAGGTGGGACCGGTGGGGTTCTGCCCTGAGCCGCCATCAGGATCCGGGTCGACGGTGGGGGAAGACGGACAACCAACGAGGAGCAGCGCGAGGAGAGGAATCAGTCGGGTCTGGGTCATCGCGCGGCACCACACGGCCGGGCACCGAGCCTCCTGACGGAGGGCCGATGAGAAATGTGAATGGGCCTCTTGCGCATCACTCGGGAGATGCGTGCTTCCTGCTACTCGATGCTGTGCTCGTGCTGAGCTGTTACCGAGCACGCTGGATGAGGGAAAAGCGGGCCAGAATGAGAGCGCTGGGTGATGGGCAAGCCTTCAGCGGGCAGGGGTAGCCCATCACCGAGACTGGAAAGGCGAGGCACGTTGGCTGATGGGATGGCCACGAGCCCGTGGGTTGGGCGAGCCGCTCCCATCCTGGCCGGTCCGTGTCAACGACCAGGAGCAGGAGTAGAGCGGTTGCCCGAGGAGAGCGGAGCTGCATGGCGGATGAGCAGGGGGGAGACCCGCGGTGGACAGAGCCACCCGTCCCTGGGTTCCGCGACAAGACGAACATGGAGCAGAAGCCAGCAGGCGGGGGGAGCCCGCCCATGAGCGGGCGGATCGAGGTGTCGCTGCCCAGCGCCGATGCGGCCCGTCCACGCACGTGTCCGATGTGCGGCCAGCCAGCCTACGAGGGAGGAGAGGTGTGGATACACGGGCATGGAGTGGTGCAGCGGCAGCAGAGAGGGCCCGTGTCCCCAGGAGGGGTGGGAGTGAAGCGGGAGGTGGCGTGCCGCCGCTACCGCTGCAAGGCGTGTACGGCCGTACTGACGGTGCTTCCGGAGGCCGCGCTGGCCCGCAAGCACTTCTCGGGAGCGGCGATGGCGCTGGCGTTGGCGCTCTGGGGCTTGTGTGGCTGGAGCGCGGCCCCAGGTACGAGCCCTGGTGGGGGGCCGGATGCAGACAGGCGGCCCGTCGCGAGGATGGCGGACGCTGGCGCGCTGGGTCCGGCAGGTAGCGGACGGGACGCTCTGGGCGTCGCTGGATTCGCGGGCCCAGGGTGAACCCAGGCAGGTGGCGGCACGTGTCGCACAGGCCTTGTGCGGCCTGGCACCGCCCTGGGTACGGGCCGCCGGGTTGCCCCACCAGGCGTTCGCCGGGGCCAGCCATGTGAACTGATGGGCATCAGCGCTCCGGCGCAGGCTCCGAACCGCCCACCGGGTTGGGGGGAGCCGGACTGCATACGCTGCCCGAATCCGGCCTGCCTCCGCACGCCCACGCCCCTGGCTGCGCGTCGGACAGCAAGGCTGGACGGGACGGGTGTGCCCTGCCGCTGGGGGTGCTACCGCGCGCATCCGGGACAGCTTCCACTTCGATGGATTGGACAGGCTGCGCGAGCGCAGCCCGGCTCCTTTCGCCGCGGCTCCATCATCCCCCACGGCGGGGAGTCGGCCGCCTGTGGCGCGAGAGTAGACACGCTCCCCCTCGCGTCACCAACGTTGACCCCCTGGGCTCGGCGCGCGGCGCCCTGCCTCGTGTGCCCCGCTCCTGCGGCGCCGTCCAGGGCAGGCTCGCTTTCACGAGTCGCTACGCGCCCCTGGACAGCGTCCTCACCGAGTGGTGGGCCGACCGCGTGAGGCCGGAGGCCTCACCACTGGCGGAGTCGGGTCGGAGCTACTGCCGCCGAGTGCATCAATGTTCCTGCCACCTGACACCGCCCCCCCTGTAATCCACGAGTCCCCCCTCCCCGGACCCCTCCCCATCACCCACGGTGGTACACCACCATCGGCGTGATGCCCATCAACCAGCTCGCTCACGCGCCCATCAACCAGCTTGCGCGGTAACACTGAGCGACCTGCGGAGTCCCAGGTGTCTCCAGAGATGAGGTGGTTCCACCCCATGCCTGGAGTCCTTCACTGTCTGCCGCGTAGGACCCTCCACTGCGGGCATGGAGACAGGACGTGCCTGGTTGGTGCTCTCTCTGGGAGCAGAGCGTGAATACGCAGGGAACGTGGGGTATGCCGATGAGCTAGAGACGGTCTACCGCTCCGACAGCTTCGTTCCGAATCATCGGCAGATGAGCCCGCCCCAGAAAGATACGGTGTCTCCAAGCGGGCCTTGCGCGTAAATAGCAGGTATGCTTACGAGCCATGAGGTTCCAGCCCACTCGAATTCGACCCTGTAAGAATGTGGAGCGTTTGGTCCTGTGAGTGTGAGTCCACTTTCCCGCGTGCTATGTGCCGAGTGCTTCGCAGCGCTTAGCGCTCTGGATGACGCCTCGTTGGCTCGCGCAGTGGCTACACCAGTAACATTGCCAGCGGCCTTTATTGGTACGCATACCGTCTGCCACTCGTGTCAGTCCGTACGACGTGTCGGCGATGCGCATGAGGCGTACTGTGCACTGCACGCCACCGGTCTAGTGCTGTCCGTGGTTGGCTGGGCATCAGGCACTTCGGAGGCGCTACGGGACGACCTCCGGCGTGTGCGATCGCGCACAAATGTGTTGGTGAGCCGCCTACTCGCCATTGCTGCCAGAGATGCTCTCCGGATGAGCAGAGGAGGCATCTATAATGCAGTTGATACGGTTGTTGCCCACATTCCCATGAGTGGCGCTACGGGGGCTGATGTCTTTGCTAGTGTTGCTGCGAACGTTGCGGTTCAGCTTGGCCTTCCATTTATCGAAGGTCTACTCGCCCGGGACAAACGCCGATCGACGCGAGGGAGCGTTGCTGAAGCGCGAGCGAGAATTGCCTCGAACGAATATCGAGTCGTGCCAGAGCCGGGTACACGTGTAGTTGGTCGACGGATCGTTCTGCTCGATGACACTGTGACGACTGGACATACGATGGCAGGTGTTGCGCATATGCTGCGCGAGTCAGGTGCATTAGAGGTATTGCCGGTTGTGTTGGATCGTGTTGTATCGGCGCGGTTGCTCCAACGCGTGACGCAGCGAGCAGCCGATAGATGTCCCCACGTACCCGCCGCGTTGCGCTCCGGCGGCAGACCATTCTGAGTCAATGCTCTACCAACTCTCTGATGCTCGTGCAGTGCTTGATACATGGGTGCGTGCTCTTCTTGAGCGCATCACGCCGATTGGTCCTGATGCCCGCACTCTTGATGAGATTACCGCGGCAGAAGTACTCGATCTCGCCTACCAGCAAGGCGCGCCGATAGATGCGTGTCTTGCTGCGCACGCTCTTGTTCCTCAGTATGTCGAGCAATCCGAGCGAGTAGGTGGCCCCTCTGCAATGAGCGTCACTTTCCCGCTCGATGTTGATGACACTGGAGGACTGCTTGGCGTGCGAGTTGTGGCGCGTTGGGGTCAGGGGTCAGAGCTGAAGATCGGTGAACGAGGTCGAGAGAAGGTCGTAAACCCAAACCGCTCGATACCCCAAGAATTTAAGCGTTTCCGCATTGGGGGTACGGACCATGAACTCGGTGAGCCAGACGGTGACCGCCTGCGTGCCGTCGCGGGCCCGCTCCGCGAAGTGTTTCACGATGTGGTCGTCGGCTTTGATCGACAAACTGGAGAGGTCGAGCGGCGACTCAATAGCCCTGCCCTTGACTTGGTTTACGGGACCGTGGATGAACACGGGACCATTCTGGCAAGCCGGGGCGAAGGTGATTCATTCATCGGGCGGCCCATGGTGCGCGACACTCGGAGAGCACAGCCACTCTATCTCTGGGCTGAGACGCGGGAGGCGGCAGTTCAGCTTCGCGTCTCATGGGTGCGTCAACGCGCAAACCGGGTACTCGTGACTGTGAGCCTTCGCAATGTTACCCCTGAGCGAGAGGATGACCGCGCAAGCGCCCCGATGTTGGGAGCGCTCCTCATGCCGCACTTGCTCGTAACCACGCTGGGTGGCATGCCAGACTTCCCGCCACAACAATATGCGGAAGCTAAGGCGGGATTGATTTCGCTAGCCGACGAGGATGCTCGACGGCTGGAGTCTACCCGGCGGCTCTACGCTGTACGCCAGTCGGGGTGTATTGCTACCCGATCACCTGCCGAGCCCAACACCGTTGTTCTTACGACGTTCGGCGTATTTGATACGCCCCGTGAAATGCCTGCCCCAGGACCAGAACTGGCGGCGTTGACCACTTCGCCTGCGTCTTTACTTGCAGAGATAAACATACCAACCGAAGAGGTTCGTGCGCTTGTCACGAATCGCTGGACTGTCATTCAAGCCGTGTTGAGGGCTGCTGGTTCGGCGTTCGGCTTCACTCGACTACACCGGTTCCAATGGGACGCCATCCAGGCAAATCTCAAGTTTGTTGCTAGCGGGGCGCACCGTCCTGTCACGGTTGTTCGCGCACCAACTAGTGCAGGGAAGACGGTCGTTTTCCTCGTGAACGCCGCGGTCTCAGCGCTTTGCCCTCAAGAGCCGGGAAGCGCCGTTCTTGTTTTCCCGACACGCCTTTTGAACGAGGACATGTTCCGGCGACTCACCGCATTTGTGTACGCCCTCCGCACTCACGAGTCTACAGCGACCGCGACAGGGGGGCTTCTCATGGGGACAAGTGACCCGCTTTATCGTGTGTTGCTCGCACCAGATGAAGGCGAACCAATGCATCACTTCGGGCGGTGCCCCGCATGTAATAACCATGCGCCGCTAACAGCAGTGATTGGCACTGGCGCAAGTGTAGGACGCATTTTGCCAGCATGTTCTGCATGTGGACACCGCGTGGACTACATGTTCACGACGTTTGAAGTCGAGCCATTTCTGCCCGACATTGTAATTGCAACACCCGACAAGTTGCTCTACGAGGCCACTGTCCAGAAGCACGAAACTTATCGCATAGGGCTTTTTGGCGCGCCGGTGCGCCGCTGTACTTTGTGTGGGCGTGCATGCCCAGATGTCCATCTGCAACTCAAACCGGATGCGATGCGCTGCCAGCAGTTTCATAGGAACGCTGGTTGTCCTGGGACTACACGAGGGCCGATAGAGGTTCGTCCCATTCGGTACATGGGCTTCGATGAGGTGCACAGTCTTTATGGTGTGACTGCAACCTACCTGTCAATGTTCCTGGCCAGCCTTCAGGCGCTACAAGTATTCCTCTCTCAGCGGCGAGAGGGCGGTCAAAATGGTGTTGGTATTCGATTTGAGACGGCGACTGCAACTATATCCAACGAGACGGAGCTTATCGAAGCGCTCACGAGACGGCGTCAGTCAGTTGGTGAAATTCTTTTGATTCCAGCAGAGGGACAGGCGCACGATTATTTCCAAATCGTCAATCCATCAGTCCGCCATCGAGTGCTCGTTACTTTACCAACGCGTACTTCCTCTAAACGGGCATTCATCCAATCCATCCTGAATGCTTACGAGCACCTGCACGGCCAGCGAGCCGACCTTGAACCACGGCTAGCATCGATGACGCCACATTCTCAGGATTGGCGTTTTCTCCTCGGTTATCTCTTCAAAAAGCAGGAAGGCGCGGACATGCGGCGTGCTTTGCGTGACATGTACCGCAACACTGTGGGAGATGACCTGAGAGTCGAGTTCTTGAGCGGAGAGGCTCCGAAGGACCAGATCAGCAACATTCTGACGCGAGCACTGCAAGGTGAAATCGACATCCTGCTAGCGAATCTCGTAATTAGTCTGGGTGTCGATATCCACGGGTTAAACCACATGGTCATGCTCGGGATGACGCAGAGCTTCACTGAATTCGTGCAAACTGCCGGACGGACGGGGCGCGGACTGCGCTCAAGTGGTCACGTGCATGTGATCCTCCAGCCGTTCAATCCTCGTGATGCGTATGTGTACCGTCACTTTCACGCAGTGCTCTCTGATGTGAGCGGCTATTACGACGTGCTACCGGTTAAGAGTACGAATCTGTTCTGTGCCGGTGAAATGTTCGGAAATATCGTGAAGGCCACTCTTGTGGGCCTTTGTTTCCGTCCCCAGCGACCTCGCTGGCCAAATGCGATTGGGGTCCGCGATGCACTTGGCGGCAGGGATGCGCAGATACGTGGTGGGCTTGCTGGGTTGCTCTGCGATGACCCTCAGTTGCTTGCGGATACTCGTGACCTCGTTGATACGCGATTCCGCGCGTTGATGGACCAGCTGTCTCAACAGAACGCCTTTCTTTCTGCCATCATGACTGCGCCGACATCCGATTGGCTGATACGGAGTCTTCGTGGGCGTCCAGGAAACGTGGTCCGAGTGACGTGTGCTGACGATGCGCTGCTTGCTCGTCTTCGCGCACCTGAGGGGGGACAGCCAGAAGACGAGCTTGGCGATGATACGCTGGTCTCCAATTGAACATTGGTATTCTGAACGCTTTCACTGAGTAAAACCATGTCTCGACCTCAAAGTATTTCTCCCTTGCAGGTTCTATATCAAGCATTTCCAGATGCAGTGCGCTTTGTGCATGGCCAGATAACGCGTGTGCGGACGATCGTTTCCTCTCGTGGTGATCGTGAAGATCCTCTGAGTGGATTGGTGCGCCGCTCTCTGGCGCGGCGCATCTTGGTTGAGCTGCAACGTCGATATCAGCATGACACGGATCTCGCAGCGCGCCGTGTTTTACGCAGGAACGCTGCTGGCAGCAGCGCCGCCGTAGGGGCTCTGCCCCAACCTGAGCCTGATTTTGTGCTCCCTGATGGGTTTGATGCGTTTTTAGAAAATCCCAGCGCAGAGAGCACTGGTGGGACGGACAATAGTACGCCTTCTCAGCCGCAGCTCCCTGCTGAGGGAGACATCAGCTTGATTGAGGTTGATGAGGACGCGATCGTTCGAACGCGAGTCTTTCCAAGGACTGTTCATTGTCAGCGCTGTGGGCATTTTTTCCTGCTGGATCCGAGCAATGTGCCTTCTACTCTCGGATGCCCATGTTGCCGACAGAGCATGCTGCGCGTTGAGCCTATTATCTTCGTTTGTGGCCGATGCGGCGACATGCGTGAACTAGTTCCACCACTTGAACGGCGTGGTGACATGCGACGCCCTGGGATGGCCGAACATGCCCTCGGTGCAGCGACTGTGTGTCCAGACTGCGGGCGCGGGCACGTGCATCTTGAGAAGCACGGGACCAACCAGGTCGCACAATGGGAATGGCGCTGCACCGCACGTTGTGGCTATCAAATCGTACTACAGCAGCGCTGCCTGCGTTGCGCTCTGCCATCTGCCGGGGATGCCCAAGGGAGCGTCATCTTTATGAACGCAGTGCCTGCGAGCGCGCCCAATGCTTTGCAATCGTTGGTACACCAGGAAATGTACGTCAACAATCGTCCGGTTGACCCAGTAACGCTCCACGCTGCTGCTCGTGAAGCGGTTACACGTCGTATGTCAGATGCATTTCTGGTTGACATAGCAGACAGGGAACAGGCGCCCGCAGATTCCCTCGATAATGAGGCACTCGCCACGTTACGTAACGCTTGTATTGCGCGTGCATTCTTGGTCGGTGGAGTGTCAGCTGTGACTGTGGCATACGGGTATAAACCGGGCAATGCTGCCGCACATCCTCAGTCGCGGGTCGCGCCCGATGAGCGTCTCGCTACTCTTTTTGGTGATCCGGAGGGCTACTCTCGCTTCCGAGCCTTCTCTCACTCGACCATTGGCAGTGCCCTTGTGCTGCAATTCGATCCTGTGCGTGTCCTGGAACGCCTTGGTCTCGATTCGACGAGCACGCTGGAGGATGTGCTCGCGCAAGAGTCGGCATCTATCTCCAGTCGAGAAGTACGCGATCTCTTGACTACAGAGGGACAATCAATTCGCGCTTACCGGGCACTGCATGCGGTAGAGCATGCCCTCCTTAACGCAGCAATGCGTCAGATTGGAAGTGAAACACTCGGTGCGCGCCTTTTCCCAGCAACTGCTACGGTGGTGCTGTTCGAGAAGAGTTCAGTTGGGCGTGGAGGCGTCATCCAACTCGTTAATGGAGGCGCAGGCCTCGTGCAGCTCGTTGAAGCTGCGCGTGACTTGACACTTGGCTGTGCTCAGGGGTGTGCAGATGGCTGTCCGACTTGTGCGTACGTGGCTCGTGATCAGTATTGCGTACACCCGCTAGATGAACTCGGAGCGGCGTGGCTACCAGCGAACATCCTTCTTAGCAGACGTGGTGCAGCCGCGATACTCAGCGAGGAGTATACCAGCTGAGCGAAGTCCCCATGAGCAGGCGTGCTCATTGCATGTATTATGATGGTTAAATGGTTGGGTGATCGGAATTTGTGCCTGAGAGTGCGCGTGCTCCGGGCCCTTTCCCCTCTCCGGGGTGTGCCTCGTGTTTCCCCTTGTATTTGTAGTAGGCCGCAGGAACTTTGCGAGCCCGCTCTTTACGCGGCACGTCGAATCTTTGGGATAGGCGTAGCCTTGGGGGGTGTTCAATATCAGGTAGGTCTAGCAACTGCGTTCGAATAGCTCTCGCGAGTACTTCAGCCAAGAGCGAGGGTACTGCGTTGCCGACTTGTCGCTGGATGGTGTTTATGCTTCCTAGAATATTCACTTCGTTGGGAAACGTTTGAAGCCGACAGAGTTCCCGCATACTGAGCCGGCGGTTCTTCCAGTGGAATGGGCCGGAAGCAGGCCCTGGTTGTGCGGGAATCGTCCATGAAGGAAGCTGCTTAGAAAGCTTCAGTAGGAAACTCCAGTACCGGCATCTCCATCCGAATAGCGGCTCTCCTTCGCCCTCTGGAGTGTGGTGCAGGTAATTGCTCCCCTCCGGAACTGAGGGCAGCAGGTCCGCCCACTTGCCCTTTACCTTGAGTTCAGGCGAGGTGTCGTTTTTAAGATCTCCAATTGCATCCCACGCAGTACGGTACTTTTCCAATGCGGAGTCTGGGGGAGGCGAACTTGCATGGGTGGGTGATGGGAACGTGAAGGCGCGCCCATCTCTCGCTGCAATCACAAAAAGTCTTTCTCGGATTTGAGGCACACCAAAATCCGCGGCGTTAAGGATTTTATACTTCGGTATGTAATTGCTGCCTGTCCGATGGTTGATGCGCTCGAACTCCTTGAGCAGCATTTGCAGGCCTTCGTCCTTGCCGCGGTATCCGAGCCCTACAACGTTCTCAAGCAACACGGCTTGAGGTTGTGCTTCTTCTACTACGCGGAGGAAATGCTCCAGGGTATTAGCTCTTGGGTCTGCCAGACGAAGTGTGTCCTGTCGCTTCCAATAACCAGCTTTACTGAAAGGCTGGCAAGGCGGCCCACCAATCACGAGTGCCGCTTGCCCCTTCTCAAGGCCTGCCTTTTCCAGGATCTTGTCCGTGGATACCTTAGTGAGATCGTTCTCCATGAGAGGCCAGTCCTTTCGATTGGCCTTCAGCGTCCGGCAACAGTCAGCATCCATCTCTACCGCAATCGCGGTCCGAAAGCCGGCGGCCTCGAATCCGTAGTCGAGACCTCCAGCACCAGTAAAGAGGCTGATCACTGCTGGTTCATTTATACCTCTCCGCACGCTTCCTCCCTGAGTGTCAGTCGTCCCATCTCACAAACGGACCTGAACTCCCGATTTCCGCGCGGACTATAGAGCCCTGCTTGGCAGGAGTAGAGCGCTACATGCTTGAAAGTGCTTCTTGAGCCGTGCTTCTGCCGCACAGTGTGAGCCCGCTTCCGAGGTAATTACCTAAAAGGTGGGTAGATTGTGCCAACGTCTTAGGTGATGTGGCAAGCCGAAATCTATTAGGAACTCATCTGGGCGGAGAAAATGCGGCAGGCACCCCTTACACCTTGGTTTCTGCGGCGTCGTCAGCGCTCGCGCGGCAGCGACAAGGTGAAGCAGGCGCCCTGGCCGGGCTCGCCGCCCACGTCCAGCTTGCCGCCGTGCTCCTGGAGGATCCTCGCCGCAATTGCCAGTCCCAGGCCCGTGCCGCCCTCCTTCGTCGTGAAGTAGGGCTCGAAGATGCGCGCTCTGTGCTCGGGCGGAATCCCCGGGCCGCTGTCCTGCACCTCCACCACCGCCTCTTGCTCGCTGCCTCGCACCCGTACGTGCAGCGCTCCGCCTCCCTTCGCCATCGCCTCCTCGGCGTTCTTCACCAGGTTCACCAGCACCTGCGTCAGCTGATCCCGGTCCGCCTTCGCCACCACCCCCGGCTGCACCTCCGAGTGGATGCTGATTCCCTCCGGGGGTGACGCGTAGAGCGACAACACGCTCTGCGCCAGCTCGCCCAGGTCCACCGGCTCCAACTGCGGCTTGGGCAACCGTGCGAACCGGCTGAACTCGTCGACGATCCGCTTCAGCCGGTCCACCTCTTCCAGGATGACGCCCGCGCTCTCCCGGAACAGCGCCGGGAAGCGCGCGTCCCGCGCGTCCTGCACCGCCATCAGCGTCTCCAGCGACATCCGGATCGGCGTCAGCGGATTCTTGATCTCATGCGCCAGCCGCCTCGCCACCTCCTGCCATGCCGCCACCCGCTCCGTGGCCACCAGCCGCTCCGTCGTCGAGCGCAGCTCCGTCGTCATGTGGTTGAACGTCTTCACCAGCTCGCCCACCTCGCCCGTGGCCTTCACCTGCACCTGCACGTCCCACGCCCCCTCGCCCACGCGCCTCGCTCCCGACGTCAGTGCCTCCACCGGCTGGGTGATCCGCCTCGACATCAGCAGCCCCAGCAGCACCGCGAAGCTCAACCCCAATCCGGCCAGCAACAGGAACGAGCGGAACACGCCCACCGTCGCCTCCCGCTCCGCCGCCCGGCTGAACACCAGCCGCACCGTGGCGGCCTCGCCCAGTGGCAACACGCGCGCCACCGTGGGCGGCGTCACGCTCCCCGCCCTCGCCACCACCGTGTCCCCCGACAGCAGCGCCACCTCCGCCCCCGTGAGCCTCGACAGGTGCGCCGCCAGCCCCTGGTCCAGCAGCACCCCGCCCACCACCCACAGCCGCGAGTCCCCGTAGTCCACCGGCCTCGCAGTGACGAGCGCGGGCACCTCGCGCAATCCCTGGTCCCCTCGCACCGCCACCTTCACCGGCACCGGCTTGGGGGACTTCTCCTTCGTCACCGCGAAGAGCGCGGGATCCGGATCTCCCCGGCGCGCCGGCAGGTGCCCGGAGGACAGCGTGGTGCCCTTGCGATCGAAGAGCGACAGCACCGTCAGGCCCCGGCTCTTCATGAGCGGTTGGGCCGTGTCCGCGCGGATGGCCCGGGCGGGCGATTCACGGGCCTCGCGCGCCAGGTCCTCCATGGCGGAGCTCTCCACCAGCTCCTCCACCGCCCGGCGCGCGTTGGCGGCGGCTCGCTCGACGGCCTCCTGCGCCGAGGCCGTGGCGCCTTCCATGCGCGCGTCCAGCCCTCGCGACAGCGTGGTGCGCAGCTCCGTCAGCGTGAAGGGCACCATCACCGCCAGCGGCACCAGCGCCAGCAGCGCGAAGGCGAGCGCCAGCCTCGTCCTCAGTCTCATCTCCGGGCTCCCGGGACACCCGTCACCGCCGGTTGCAGCCAGGCCCCGTCCAGCATGGGCAGCCCCTGGGCGTCGAAGACGAGGCCTCCCACCTCCGGCGCCGCGCGCAGTGCCAGTCCCTGCGCGTACAGCGGCAGCAGCGGCACCGACGCGGCGAGCGCCAGGGCCCGCTCCCTCGCCCGCGTGTCTCGCGCCGCGGCGTCGGGCAGGGCGCCGATGCGTGGCAGCTCCACCCCGAGCAGATCCTTCCGGCCCGCGGCGTCCAGCACCACCGCCAGCGCCGGGCCGGGCACGGGCGGCAGCAGCAGCGAGTGCAGCATCAGCTCGTACTCGCCCCGGGCCCAGCGGGCGCGCAGCTCGGCGCGAGGCAGGGGCTCCAGGGCCACGGTGTAGCCCCGGTCGTGCAGCCGCACCTGGAGGCGCTCGGCCACCGCGCGCTGGTCCTCGTTGCCCGCGTCGTACACGAGCGTCACCTTGCGTCCGGCCTGGGCCGTGGGCGGCGGTGTGGGGCGCGCACCCGGGGACACCGGGAGCAGCGCGGGCGGAAGCAGGTTCGGCATGGGCACGGCCGGCCCGCGCACGAAGAGGCGCGTGAGATCCTCGCGCTCCAGGGCGCTCTCCACCGCCTGCCGGAAGTCCGGGGGCACGCGCCTCGGAGACCAGGCCAGGTACGTGGCGTACAGCGCCGCGCCCGAGGGCGTGCCCGCGTCGGCCAGGACGCCGAGCGCCACCTGGGCCTCCTGGTTCGACCACAGGCGCGACAGTCCCCGCTCATCGGTGGCCTGCAGGCGCACCCTGTCCAGATAGGGCCGGCCCTGGCTCCACGCGAGCCGCGCTTCCACGGTGTTGGCACCGACGGCGGAGAACGGGCCGAGCGCGGCGGGAACGGAGCGCGGCGGAGCGAGCGCGGGGTGGCAGAGCGCGCGCTCCATGTCCGGCCACGGGAAGCCGAGCGCAAGCTCCAGGGTGTCGCCGGTGGGGGAGAGCAGCCGGCCCTCGCCGCGCAGTGGGAAGAGCAGGGCGCGGTAGGGCGAGGGGGCCTCGGTGCCGGCGAGCCGGATCCACGCCCGGGCGAGCGCGGTGGCCTGCGCGGGCGAGGCCAGCGTGAGGCGCACCACCTGCGGAGCGGGGCGCGACAGCTCGCGAGCGAGCGCGGGTGATGCGTGCCCGTCCGGGGCCAGCTGGCAGGCGGGCCGCGAGAGCAGCCCGAGCAGCGTGGCCTCGAGGGGGCTGTCGGCGAGGGCCGGCTCACCGGGCTCGGCGGGGCCGGTGTGGGCGACGCGCAGCTCGCCTCCGTACGGAATGCGGCCAGCGCCGAGCGACGGCGTGGCCCCGAGCAGGAGGAGGCTGGCGAGGGCGTGGCGGAGCGTCATGGCGCACCCTGGCGCAGGAGGAAGAGCTCGCCGGTGCCGTCCGGCTTCGTGAGGCCCACCACCACCTCGCGGCGCTTGTCCCCGTCCAGGTTGGCCGTCACCACGGACAGGGCGCGGCCGGAGGGCAGGGAGCCCTGCCACAGGGGCTCATGGGCGGTGGGCTCGCTCCCATTCGTCTTGAAGACGCGCAGGGCGTCCGGCGAGGGTTGGAGCTCGGGCGAGGTGGTGAGCAGCTCCGGCGTCCCATCCCCGTCCAGGTCTCCGAGCGCGCTGCCGGCGCCGAGCCCGGAGAGCGGCACGGGCGCCACCGAGGGCTGGGAGAAGAAGGAGGCCGAGCCATCCGGGTGGACGAGGAGCACACGGGAGTTGGCGGCGCTGAAGGTGGTGATGCGGGACGTCACCGCCAGCCGCTGCTCGCCGGTGCCGAGCCGCACCTCGGGGGCGAAGGCCGTCTGGCCCGGGACGAAGCTGCCGCGCGCATCGGGGCCCAGCGGCACGGCCTCGATTCGGGACACGCCCCGCAGTGCGCCGTTCTCCAGCGTGAGCACCTCGCCGTGGGCGAAGCGGGTGGACCAGGCGGCGAGGCGCGGTGGCCCGGAGAGCACGGCGAGCGCCCCGAAGGGCTCGCGGGTGGGGGCGGGGCCCGGGGGCAGCATGTCCAGCGAGCGCTCCGCGAGGAGGCTCCCCTCGGCGGTGAAGACGTGCACGGCGTGCGCGGTGAGCACGGCCACCTCGTCCTTGCCGTCCCCGTCGAGATCTCCCGCGGCGAGCGCGGCGGGCGGAGAGGGCAGGCGCGCGAGCACGGCACCCAGCAGGCGCAGGGGGCGCGGCTCCTCGGGGGCCGGAGTGGGCGTGCGCGGAGGCTCCACGGCGGCGAGCGCGAGCGCCGCGGCATCCGCCTCCACGGCCTGGGCGATGGCGGCGGCGGGCGAGGGCGCGCGGGGGGCGGTGCGGCCGGACCAGAAGTTCACCCAGGTGCCGAACGCATCGCCGCGGGCGCGCAGCTCGCCGGCCTCCACGCTCAAGCTGAGACGCACGAGGGCCCGGGCGCCCTGCTCACGGGCGAGTGTCTCGGCGGCCTCGGGCGAGGGGGCCTCCAGCATCTCCAGGACAAAGGGAGCGAGCCCGGCGGAGGCGAGGCGCGAGGCGAGCAGCGTTCCGAAGGCGCGCCGCAGCTCGGGGGTAGCGCCGGAGAGGTGGAGGGCCACGGGGGCTTCGGGCTTCATCGCCCGCACGTCCGTGGCCACGGCCTGGGCGAGCCGCTCGAGGGCGGGCGTGGCCGGGGCCGTCGTGGCGGCCGGTGGCGGAGCGGGAGTCTGGGCGGCCGGAGCGGGCAGCGCGGCCAACAGGAGGGCGGCGGCGAGGGCCCGGCTCACAAACCCCCCCGGCTACCTTCCTGGAGGAAGAAGTCGCTCGGGCTGACGTGGCCGGGCGGGGGCGCCTCGGCGGTGGGCTGGGTGCCATCCAGGAAGGACTCGAGCCGGCCGGGCACGGAGTTGCCCGCGAGCAGTCCGGTGACGGGATCGATGCGCACCTGCACCACGCCCGGGGGAATCTCGAACTCGCGCGAGGGCAGGCCCTCGTGGGCGGCGCGCATGAACTCCAGCCAGATGGGGAGCGGGGCGCGGCCACCCGTCTCGGAGCTGCCCAGGGGCGAGTGGTCATCGAAGCCCACCCACGCGCTGGCCACCCAGTCGGCCGTGTAGCCGGAGAACCACGTGTCGCGGCTCTCGTTGGCGGTCCCCGTCTTGCCGGCGGCGGGGCGGTTGAGCTCCGTCACCGCGCGGGCCGTGCCCTCCTCCACCACGCTGCGCATCAGCGACGTGGTGAGGTAGGCCACCGCCGGGGGCAGCGTCTCCTCGAAGGCCGGCTGGTGCTCCTCGAGTACCTTGCCCCGCGCGTCCGCCACCTTGAGGATCATCAGCGGCTCGGCGTAGCGGCCGTTGGCCTGCAGGGTGGCGTAGGCGTTGGCGGCCTCCAGCAGCGTCACCTCGCCGGTGCCCAGCGCCAGGGTGAGGTTCTCCGGCAGCTCCGAGCGGATGCCCGCGCGGCGGGCGAAGTCGATGGCCGTGGCGGGGGTAATCGCCTCGATGAGGCGCACGGACACGGTGTTCTTGGACCTGGTGAGCGCCTGGCGCAGCGTCATGGGGCCGTCGAAGGAGCGGTCGTAGTTCTGCGGCTTCCACGTCTTGCCGGTGTACGGATCGCGGATGGCCTCGGGGGCGTCGTTCACCGTGCTGATGGGGGTGAAGCGGCCGCTGCCGAGCGCGGCGCCGTAGAGGAAGGGCTTGAAGGACGAGCCGGGCTGGCGCCTGGCCTGTGTGGCGCGGTTGAAGGGCGAGGCGGCGAAGTCGTAGCCGCCCACCAGCGCCACCACGTAGCGGTTGCGCGGGTTGATGACGACGAGGCCGCCCTGCACGAGCGGCACCTGATCCAACGTGGCCTCGAGCAGCGCGGGCGAGGGCGTGGCGCGGGTGATGCGCACCCGGACGATGTCGCCGGGCTTCATCACGTCGGACATCTTCGAAGGGGCGCCCTTGCCCTTGAAACGCGCCCAGGTGACGGTGGAGAAGGTGATCTCCGCGGCGCGGCCCACCAGCTCCACGCGGGCCTTCTTGCCCGTGTCATCCACCTGGGAGACGAAGCCGTGCACCTTCAGGCCCTCCTTCAGGGGCTGCAGCTGCACCGCGAGCGCGAGCTTCTCGTCGGCGGAGAGCCGGGCCTCCTCCTCCTGCTCGGTCTCGGTGACCACCGCGGGCGTCTGCTCGGGCGGCGGGGGCGTGGTGGGGGACTGCGCGAGCGAGGCCAGGTCGGCCACGTAGGCGCCTTCCTTCTGGCGCCGGCCCGCCTCCTCGATCTGCTTCGCGATGAGGGGCTTGAGCTGCTCGAAGCGCGCGGGCTCCAGCGTGCCCACGGGGCCGCGGTAGCCCTGGCGTCGATCCACGGCCTCGAGTCCCTTGCGCACGGCGTCGTCGGCGATCACCTGGAGCTTGGGATCCATGGCGATGTCCACGCGCAGGCCGCCGGTGAGCACGGCGTCACCGCCGTAGCGCGCCACCAGCGTGCGGCGGATCTCCTCGGCGTAGTACGAGCCCACCTCGGGAGGAGGCCGCGGGGAGAGGACGATGGGCTTGTCCATCTCCTTGTCCACGGTCTCCTTGGGGACGAAGCCCTGCCCGGCCATCTGCCCCAGCACGTAGCGCTGGCGCTGCTTGGCCTTGACGATGTTCTTCTCCGGGTTGATGCGGTTGGGCGACTGCACCGTGCCCGCGAGCACCGCGGCCTCGCCCACGGTGAGGAACCTGGCCTGCTTGCCGAAGTAGTAGAGCGCGGCCTCCTCGATGCCATCGCGCCCCTGCCCGTAATAGGACTGGTTGATGTAGAGGCCGAGGATCTGATCCTTGGTGAGCGCCTGCTCCACGCGCGGGGTGAGGATCCACTCGCGAATCTTGCGCGCGAGGCTGCGCTCGGGCGTGAGCAGCATGTTCTTCACCACCTGCTGCGTGATGGTGGAGGCACCGGACTTGCGGCTGCCGGGGATGAGGTTCTTCACCGCGGCGCGGATGATGCCGAAGATGTCGAGGCCCTCGTGCTTGTAGAAGTCGGCGTCCTCGGCGGCGAGGAAGGCGTTGCGCACGTGGGGCGGCAGCTCCTTGACGTCCACCACGGTGCGGCGTCCCTGCGGCTGGAAGAACTCGGAGCAGATGGAGCCGTCGGCGCAGCGGACCTTGGTGACCTGGGGCAGGCTGTAGTTGCGCAGCGCCTCCACCGAGGGGAGATCCCGGCTGTAGTACAGGTAGGCGCCCAGGACGGTGAGCGCGAGCAGCACGAGGCCCACGGCGCCGAGGACGAGGAGCCGCTTCGTCCATCGCCACAACCGGGCACCCAGGCCGGGACGGGCCGGAGGAGCCGGGGGTGCCGGAGGCGTGGCGGGAGGAAGGGGGGAGGGCTGGGAGCTCATCTCTCGGGCCGGGTTCATGGGACGCGGGGACAACAAAGGGGGGGGCGACGTTAAACCGCCGGGCGGAGAACCGGAATGGGCAGGAGGCCCACCGGGCGGGGGGCCTCCCGAGACACGCGGGGCCCCTGACTATTCCGGGCACCCCGGGGACGTCCGTCCCCCGAGGATCGCCTGGACATCGACGGAGGCGCGGGCCTCGCGATTCAACCGCTGGAGGTTGAGGCGGGCCTTGAGGTCCCCCGGGGACAGCCGCGTGGCGGTGTCGAAGGCCATGCGCGCCTCCTCGTAGCGGCCGAGCCGCTCGTAGGCGAGCCCCAGGTTGTTGTGGACGTAGCCCACCTGGGGAAGCAGCCAGGCGGCCTGGGCGAGCGCCTCGACGGCGAGTGCGTCCTGGCCGGTCTGCAAGTAGGTGAGCCCGAGGTTGTTGAGGGCATACCCGTGGTACGGGTCGAGGTGCACGGCCTGTTTGAACCGGATGATGGCCTCGGTGAGCTGGCCGGCGGCGAGGTGGATGCGGCCGAGCACCTGGTAGACCTCGGGGTACTCGCGGTCGAGCTCGAGCGCGGCCTCGGCGGCGCGGAAGGCGCCCTCGGTGTCGCCGAGCTCCAGGAGGAGACGGGCCTGCTGGACGAGGGGCTCGGGGCCGTCGGGGAAGAGGACGGCGAGCTCGCGGTACGCGTCGGCGGCGAGCTGCTTCTGGCCCGAGAGGCGGGCGAGCTCGATGAGGGCATCGAGGGCCTGCTCGGCGGCGTCGACGTCGTCACCGGCGTCGTGGACGGCGCGGCGGGCCTCGGTGAGGGCACCGGAGAGGTCACCCTCCTCACGCAGCGCGCGGGCGCGGTCGAGGTGGGCCACGGGGTAGAGGTGCGGCTCGTGCGGGAGCGAGAGGGAGTCCGCGGGCTCTGCGGGGGCGAGCTCCTCGGCTCGCGAGAGGGGCTCGTCCGGCATCTGGGGAGGCGGGGGGAGGCCGGCCGTCTCGGGCAGGGCATCGCCCGGCGAGGGGAGCGAGGGCGGGGTGGAGAAGGCGACCTCGGTGGTGGGCTCGCGGGAGGGGAGCACCCGGTTGTCGAGGCGGTTGGCGGTGGACGGGAGCAGCCCCTGGGGCCGCCGCAGCTGGCTGACGTCGCAGGCGGTGAGGGAGAGGGCGGCGAAGCAGGCGGACAGGACGGTATTCCTCATGGTGCGGCTCCTTGTCGGGAGGAGCTCATTGCGACGCCCGTGCCAGCCGTGTCGCGGACTCCCTCTCCCTCTGGCAGAGGGCGGGGGTGAGGGTCTCCGAGGACGCCTCCCCGCTCCCCGGACAGCCTCCGTGCGGCCGGTGGGCCACACCGGGGAAACCCGGGGCCCGAGGGCCGCGGTGCGACAGTGCGCTACAGGACCCACGAGGGGGCCGCGGTGGGGAGGAGGGGAAAAACCGTGGCGGGGTGGAAAGTGACGTGCGACGTTGGGCGGGATGAAGATCGCTGCCTGGAACGTGAATTCGGTCCGCGCCCGGCTGGACCGGCTGGTGGATTGGCTGAAGAGCACTCAACCGGACGTGGTGTGCCTGCAGGAACTGAAGTGTCAGGACACCGAGTTCCCGATGGAGGCCGTGCGGGAGGCGGGCTACCACGCCGCGGTGCACGGGCAGAAGACGTACAACGGGGTGGCCATCCTGGCGAAGACGGAGCCCCAGGATGTGGTGAAGGGCCTGTCGGACGGGGTGGACGACACGCACGCGCGGCTGATCGCGGCGACGGTGAACGGGGTGCGGGTGGTGAGCGCGTACGCGCCGAACGGGCAGTCGGTGGGCTCGGAGCAGTACGAGTACAAGCTGGAGTGGTACGGGCGGCTGAGGCGCTACCTGGACACACGGCATAAGCCGGGCGAGCCGCTGGTGCTGTGCGGAGACTGGAACGTGGCGCCGGCGGACATCGACGTGTGGGATCCGGCGCTGTGGCAGGGGCAGACGCTCTGCACGGACAAGGAGCGCAAGGCGCTCGAGCACCTGTGCGGGTTCGGGCTGACGGACACGTTCCGCAAGCTGTACCCGACGGAGCAGAAGTTCAGCTGGTGGGACTACCGGATGCTGGCGTTCCCGAAGAACCAGGGGCTGCGCATCGATCACATCTTCGCGACGGCGCCGCTGGTGGAGCGGCTGGTGGCGGCGGGAGTGGATCGGGACGCGCGCAAGGGGAAGCAGCCGTCGGACCACGCGCCGGTGTGGACCGAGTTCAAGGACTGACGCGGACGCGAGGGGCCGGACAGCGCGCGACGGACACGAAGAAGCGCGCGGCCTCTCGGAGGGGCAAGCAGTTCGTGGCCAAGCTCCACGCGCGGCAGCAGCCGGTGCCCCCCCTTCCGGGCGCGCGCTTCCCCAACTGGTCCGACAATCGGACCAGTTGCTCGACTTCGAGTCCGGCAGGTCCCCGGCCTCCGGGATTCGTCTAGAGTGGCCGGATGGACGAGCTCCTGCGGTTCCTCCTCTCCGAGCCCCCCACGCCAGCACCCCTCGGCTCCGTCGGGGATTGGTGGACGCGGCACCTTCAACTGTCCTCGCGCTTCTCCCTGCCCGTGGACGTAGCGTTCGCCGGGGGCTTCGCGGCGGATCGCCTGGGCTACGCGTTCGCCTCGGGCTACCACTCGGCCCTGCGCGCCTTGTTGCCCCAGCTGCCGCCCCGGCATCGCTATGCGCTGTGCGTCACCGAGGCCGGGGGCGGACACCCCGCGGCGATGCAGACCCGGCTCACGGATTCGGGCAAGGGCGAGCCGCGGTTGGAGGGCACCAAGGCCTTCGTCACCCTGGGCACCGCGGCGGACGAGTTGCTGGTGGTGGCCAGCGAGGGACAGGACGCACAAGGGCGCAACCGGCTGCGGCTGGTGCGAATCGACTCCCGGCGCGCGGGGGTGACGGTCACCGAGCTGCCCGAGACCCCCTTCGTCCCCGAGGTGCCCCACGCGGAGCTGCGGCTGCACGACGTGGCGGTGGCGCCCGAGGAGGTGCTGCCGGGCGATGGTTACGAGCGCTACGTCAAACCGTTCCGCACGGTGGAGGACTGCCACGTGTTCGCGGCGGTGCTCGGGTGGCTGCTGCAGGTGGCGCGGCGCTCGGGCTGGCCGGACGAGGTGCGCGAGGAACTGCTGGCGCTCGCGGTGACGATGCGGGGACTGGCGCAGGCGGACGCGGCGTCACCCGCGGTGCACCTGGCCCTGGCGGGAGCCATCGACCTGCTCCGGAGACGGGTGGACGGGCTGGGGACGCTCTGGGAGCAGGTGGCCGCGCCCACGCGCGAGCGCTGGGAGAGGGACCGGCTGCTGCTCAACGTCGCGGGCAAGGTGCGAGCGAAGCGGCGGGAGACGGCCCGCCAGAAACTGACGCCCTCCGAGGGTGGACAGACCTCGCTGGAGTAACACCGACCCCATCTCCCCTCTCCCTTCGGGAGAGGGACAGGGTGAGGGTGCCACGGGCCCCGGGTTCCCACCCGTGCCCGGGTGCCTGCCCTCCGAGCGGGAAGATGAGCGCATCCAGCGCGCTCCCGGGTAGTCTGTGAACCATCCCCGGTAGGGGGGGAGGACACGATGGATTTCGACTGCGACTGGCTCATCATCGGCTCGGGCTTTGGCGGCAGCGTGAGCGCGCTGCGGCTGACGGAGAAGGGCTACCGGGTGGTGATGTTGGAGAAGGGCCGGCGCCTGCGGGCCAAGGACTTCCCCGAGACGAACTGGAACCTGAAGAAGTGGCTGTGGATGCCGCAGCTCGGGTGGCGGGGCCTGTTCAAGATGACGTTCTTCCGCCACGTCACGGTGCTGTCCGGCGTGGGCGTGGGCGGAGGCTCGCTGGTGTACGCGAACACGCTGCCCATCCCGAAGGATGACTTCTTCCAGGCGCGCTCCTGGGGGGCGTTGGCGGACTGGAAGACGGAGCTGACGCCGCACTACGCCATGGCGCGCAAGATGCTCGGGGCCACGGTGAACCCGCTGCGCACGCTGCCGGACGAGATCATCCAGCAGGTGGGCAAGGACATGGGCCGCGAGGACTTCCAGTCCACCACGGTGGCCGTCTACTTCGGCAAGCCCGGGGTGACGGTGCCGGACCCGTACTTCGGCGGCGAGGGCCCCGAGCGCACCGGCTGCAACGCGTGCGGCGGCTGCATGACGGGCTGCCGCTTCAACGCCAAGAACACGCTGGACAAGAACTACCTCTACTTCGCCGAGAAGCGCGGCCTCCAACTCCACGCGGACACCGAGGTGACGTGGGTGCGCCCGCTGCCCGGTGGCGGCTACGAGGTGGAGGCGCTCGAGGGCACCTCGCGCTTCTCCCGCCGCAAGCGGCGCTTCACCGCGCGCCAGGTCATCTTCTCCGGCGGCGTGCTGGGCACGGTGGACCTGCTGCTCAAGCTCAAGGCCCACCCGGACGGACTGCCCCGGCTGTCGGACCGGCTCGGCGATGGCGTGCGGACCAACTCGGAGGCGCTCATCGGAGTGATCGCCGGCAAGCGCTTCCACGACAAGGACCTGTCCAAGGGCATCGCCATCGGCTCCATCCTCCACACGGACGCGCACTCGCACCTGGAGCCGGTGCGCTACGCGGCGGGCTCGGACTTCTTCCGCTCGCTGATGGCGCCCCACGTCGGAGGCACCACCGCCCTGTCGCGCATGGCGAACCTGGCCGGCCTCTTCCTGCGCCACCCGCTCAAGGTGTTCCGCTCCTGGTTCACCCGCGACTTCGCCCGCCGGTCGATGATCCTCCTCTACATGCGCACGCTGGACGGACACCTGCGCATGCGGCGCGGGCGCGGGCTCTTCACGGGCGGAACGAAGGGCCTCACCACCGGCCTGCAGGAGGGCCCCGCGCCCACCGCGCACATCCCCGAGGCCACCGAGCTGGCCCACCGCGTGGCCGAGAAGCTGGACGGCCTGCCCATGACGCTGGCCTCCGAGTCGGTGATGGGCATCCCCACCACGGCCCACATCCTCGGCGGCTGCTGCATGGGGGACTCGCCCCAGACGGGCACCATCGACTCCCAGCACCGCCTCTTCGGCTACGAGGGCCTGTACGTCATCGACGGCTCGGCCATCTCCGCCAACCCGGGGGTGAATCCCTCGCTCACCATCACCGCGTTGGCCGAGCGCGCCATGACCTTCATCCCCGCCCGGCAGCAGGTGGACGAGCCCGTGCGGGAGATCGCCGCGCGTCCCACCGCCGTTGGCGCGTGAGCTTCACGGCGGTTGCATGGCTGGTGGGGGAGCGCTCGTGGTACGACTCGGGCCCCCCATGACGGCAACCAGGTGGAATCGAAGAGGCGCGCTCACCTGCGCGCTGCTGCTGGCCACGGGCTGCGGCCTCGTGGATGCTCCGGGTGACATTACGAGGTGCCCATGGCGCCCGCCCGGCGTGGACCGAGTGGAAGGTGCTGCCCACCCTGGCCCTGGGCTTCGGGCCCAACGTGGCTCCGGGTCAGTAGTAGCCGCACGGCCTCCGGGGAGACGGAATCGGAGAAAACGAGATTAGCCGCCTTGACCGGTGGGTCCGGGAAAGACTAATTCCACCGGTTGGGCTCGTTTTCTTCACCCGTAGTCCTCGACCCCCCCGGAGGCCGTTCATGAAGCTGAAGCTGAGCCGTGCGCTGTTCACCTGCTCCCTGCTGAGCGTGGCCGCCTGCGGTGGCCCGCTGCCCGAGGAGGAGGGAGTCCTCCCGTCGAAGGAGGTGGGGCAGATGGCGCAGCTCCTGCGCAAGCCGAAGGCCATTCCGGGCGAGTACATCGTCGTGCTGCGCGAGGACGTGAAGGACGTGGCGCTGCGCGGTTCCTCGGACGTGGCGCGCGAGCTGGTGGCGGCGCGTGGCGGCCAGGTGCTGCACACGTACGAGCGGGCGCTCAAGGGCTTCTGGGTGAAGATGTCCGAGGCCCAGGTGCGCGAGCTGCTGGAGGATCCGCGGGTGGCCTACGTCGAGGAGAACGGCGTGGTGTCGGCGTCGGCCACGCAGACGAGCGCGACGTGGGGCATCGATCGCATCGATCAGCGCAACCTGCCGCGTGACTCGACGTACAACTACAACTTCGATGGCACGGGCGTGCACGCGTACATCCTCGACACGGGCATGCGGCTGACGCACTCGCAGTTCACCGGGCGCGTGGGCAACGGCTTCGATTCCATCACCGCGGGCGGCACGGCGTCGGACTGCCACGGCCACGGCACGCACGTGGCGGGGACGGTGGGCGGCACCACCTGGGGCGTGGCGAAGAAGGTGACGCTGCACCCGGTGCGCGTGCTGGACTGCACGGGTTACGGCTCCGACGCCCAGGTCATCGCAGGCGTGGACTGGGTGGCGGCCAACCACGTCAAGCCGGCCGTGGCCAACATGAGCCTCGGTGGAGACCCGTCCCCGGCGCTGGATGAGGCGGTGGAGCGGATGATCGCCGCGGGCGTGGTGACGGCCGTCGCCGCGGGCAACGACAGCGGCAACGCCTGCAGCTACTCGCCGTCCCGCACACCCAACGCGCTCACCGTGGGCTCCACCACGAGCAGTGATGCGCGCTCGTCCTTCTCCAACTACGGCACCTGCCTGGACATCTTCGGGCCGGGCTCGAGCATCACCTCGGCCTCGTACTCCAGCGACACGGGCAGCACCTCCATGAGCGGCACGTCCATGGCCTCGCCGCACGTGGCGGGCGTGGCGGCCCTGTACCTGCAGGCCAACCCCTCGTCCACCCCGGCCCAGACGATGTCGGCGCTCACCACCAACGCCACCCCGAACAAGGTGACCAGCCCGGGAACGGGCTCGCCGAACCTGCTGCTCTACAGCATGTTCGTCACCGGGGGTGGCGGCGGCGGGGACACCACGGCGCCGAGCACCTCCATCACCGCTCCGGCGGGCGGCGCCACGGTGAGCGGCACCACCACTGTCAGCGCGAATGCCTCGGACGACGTGGGCGTGAGCCGGGTGGAGTTCTACCTGGGCAGCAGCCTGCTCGGCAGCGACACCACGGCCCCGTACAGCTTCGACTGGAACACCACGGGCGTGGCCAACGGTGGGTACGTGCTGAGCACCAAGGCGTATGACGCCGCAGGCAACGTGGGCAGCTCGTCCACGGTGTCCGTCACCGTGAGCAACGGCACGGGCAGCTGCTCCCTCTCCGAGCAGCTCCTGGCCAACCCCGGCTTCGAGGGCGGCAACGTGAGCTGGACGGCGAGCACGGGCGTCATCGACGGCACCACGTCGGGCAGCGCGGCGCTCACGGGCAGCTACAAGGCGTGGCTGGGCGGTGCCGGCACCACCCGCACCGAGTACGTGTACCAGGATGTGACCATCCCCTCCACGGCGTGCAGCGCCTCGCTGAGCTTCTGGGTGAAGATCACCACCTCCGAGACGACCACCACCACGGCCTACGACAAGCTGGCGGTGCAGGTGCGCAACAGCGCGGGCACGGTGCTGGCGACCCTGGCCACCTACAGCAACCTGAACAAGTCGACGGGCTACGTGCAGAAGACGTTGGACCTGAGCGCGTACAAGGGCCAGAGCATCCGCGTGTACTTCAACGGCACGGAGGACTCGTCGCTGGCCACGAGCTTCTTCCTCGATGACACCGCGGTGAGCATCACGCGGTAATCGCTCGAGACAGGGGTTGGAATTCCCGGCGGCGCGGGGGCGGCAACGAGGCCCCCGCGCCGTTTTCATGTGCGGTCCGTGCTGCTCAATCGCGCAGCTCGTGCAGCCCCGTCAGGAATTCGCGGAAGTTGTTGGCGATGAGGTAGACCTCCATCTCCGTCGTGACGAGGACGATCCTGGGCTGCCCAGGTGGTACTTCGCGATAGTCAAAGCAGATGCTTTCTCCTCCCGGGGTCATTCCGAAAGGGAAGATGCCCGATGGTACGTAGGGTTTGATGATGCTGTACCTGGTGGGGATGGCATACCCTTCCTTGGACTCTTCCAGGGAAAGGGTCAGCAGACAGGTGAAAGCATTGTCACTCTCCCCGATGTCGAAAACGTTGGGGGTGGGACGCATGCCCTGGTGCTGGGGCGCGAGCTGCTTGTACTCCTCGGGCAACTGAACGCCCCAGGCCGCTTCGAGTTCCGCGATTTCAGCAGGCGCTGCAGGGTGGGATTCCTTCCAGACATAGGGTTCCCAGCGGATGTTCATTTCGAGGTTCCTCTCCCAGGCGAGGGCTGGCGGTATCCTCCACCCCAGATGGCCATGCCACCCGTATGCGGATTGGCAAGACGGTGTGCGCCTTCGCGAATGAGCTGCAATAAGATTTGAGGGGCGTTCCCCCACTGACGGGAGGGCCCAGCCCTTACTCTTGTTTAGCGCTCTGAGTCCTTGGCTCGTGTATTCAAGCGAACCTCACTCCACCCGCACCATCGTCCACGGCTCGTAGAGCACCTGTCCCCGAGGAGTCCTGAGCCCGAGCTGATACCAGAGCCGGCCCTCCGAGATGTTCGCCGGCGTTCGCCAGTGCGGGCCCGTTCCGAGGTAGGGCCCGTCGAACGTGTGGCGGTTGGACGTCTCGTTCGAACGGAAGCGGCAGACCACCTCCCAGTCATCGGGCACCGGTCCGTCCACGATGGCCCGGATGCCCACCCGCCCTGAATCACGCTCCACGGCTCCTCGCGGGCGCGGCAGCGAGTCGATGACCTCGCGGCGCAGCTCCACCTGCTCGTCCAGGTACGCGAAGAAGTCGTCGAACACCTGCGACAGGTCGATGCCCGCCGTCTGGAACGCGTCCTGCCACGCCAGCGCGCCCTCCAGTCCCTCGGGGGCGTCCTTCCTCCCGAGCGCGGAGATGACGCGCGCCGGGGCTCCGTCCCCATGCCGCCGCACCAGCACCTCGATGAAGGCCCTGCCCAGCGGGTACACCTGATTCTCGTCCCGCTCGGCCGCGAGCTTCTCGTAGTCCAGCAGCTCCTCCGTCTTCACCTCCCGCCGCGCCCGCGCCGCCGCGGCGATGAGCTGGAACTCCTCCTCCGCGCCGGGAGGGTAGAAGAGCCGGTACTCCACATAGCTGGCCAATCCCTCGCTGAGCAGCTTCAGGGCCGACAGGCGCGGGGCCGCGTCCACCCCCGCGATGCGCTGGGCGAGCACGTGCGTCGTCTCGTGTCCGAGCACCGCGAGCCCTTCCTCGGCATCCGAGAGCCCGGCGAGGTTCATCCGCAGCGTGTTCCAGTAGGCCGTGCCCGACGTGTGCCTCGCGCTCCCGTTGAGGTCCGCGCGGATGATGTCTCCCGCCTCCACTCCGAGGAAGGTCCGCGTCTTCTCGAAGACGCCATCCGCTCCATCCAGCAGCGGCTCGGCCCGCTTGCGCAGGCTCGCGGGGTAGCTGAACTGGTAATGCCCGGTCGCCGCCTGCGCGGTGGCCATGGTGGGGAACTCCACCCGGGGGCCCTTGTCACCGCTGTCCTGCTTCGTGTCGTCGCTCGCGGACCACCGGCCGAAGAGCCAGACGAACAGGCCCACGGTGGCCACCGTGGCCAGCGTCCCCAGCCACGAGCCCTGCATCCGCCGCTGGACGGCGGCGGTGAGCCGCTCGCCCCACCCGAGGAACTGCGCCAGGGCCAGGCCTAGCAGCACGCAGGCCACCGAGAGCTGGAGGCGCAGGGCCTCCACGGGCCAGCGCCACGTGGTGCCCTCGAATCGCGGCGCCGTGAAGCGGAGCGGGTTGAGCACGGCCAGCCACGGCTCGCGCTCCTCGAGGACCGACTGGGTCAGCATCAGCACCGCCAGCACCGTCCAGCACAGCCGCCGCAATGGCGCCAGCGCCAGGGCCAGCGCCAGCACCGTGAAGGCCTGTGCCACCCGCAGCACGGCGGCCACCGCCATCATGTCCAGGTGCAGGCCCGGCTCCAGCGAGGTGCTGGACACGAGCTGGTGGAAGATCATCCACAGCATCGTCCCCAGCGGGAACACCAGCACGGTGGCGAGCGCGACGAGCAGCTTCACCCAGAAGAGCGTCCAGCGGGACGTGGGCAGCGCGTCGAGGAACTCCAGCGTGCGGTCATCCTGCTCGCGCACCAGCAGGCCGCAGCCCAGCGCGAAGGCGAGGATGAACGTCATCATGGACAGGTCGCCGCCCGGTCTGAACCGGTCGAAGGTGTCCGCGTAGGGCGAGAACCCCAGGGGCTCGGTCCACAGGTCCGACACCACGTCGAGCGCGATGAAGAAGAGCGCGAGCCACAGGAACGGCCGCTGGTCTCGCACCTCCTTGGCCACGAGCGGGCGGATCATCGGATCTCCTTCCTTTCCGCGAGCAGGCGGATGGGGCACCCGAGCGTCTCGGACTCCACCTGCACCACGAAGAGCCACCGGTCTCCTCGCGCGAGCCCCAGCGGAAGCCGCGTCCCGCTCGCCGAGGGCACCGTGTCCTGCCGGGAGAGCTCGTGCGCGGCCACCTCGTTCTCGAAGGGCTCGAGCTTGTGGTGGAGCAGCGCGTACCGGGTGGGAAGCGTCTGGCCTCGAGCCGCCTGCAGCGTGTGCTCCAGCCGGAAGGTCTCCTCCGACTCCGCCACCAGCGACAACGAGGGCGTCATCCCCGCCACCCACTCCAGCTCCTTCGCGTGGGCCTCGCGGTCCTCACGGAGGGCCTCGGACCAGCGTTGCAGCAATTCCTCCTCGGAGAATCCGCCCTGCTCACGCAGCAGCGAGGCCAGCCGGGGCTCGGTCCAGAAGCCCCACAAGCCCGTGCCGGGGGGCCGCGCCAGGGTGTGCCGCATCAGCGCCTGGAAGGAGGCCTCCCCGAGCCGCGTGTGCAGCGCCTGGATTCCCCGGGCCGCCAGCGCTCCCGACAGGCACGGCCCGAGGCGCTCGCGCGTGCTCAACCAGCTCCGGGCGTCGAAGCCCTCCCGCGAGGCTACCGCGGCCCTCGCCGGCAGCCGCTGCTCCTGCCCGCTCCGGTGCGCCCACCACGTGGTGAAGCCATCGAGCAGCCACTGCCGCTCCTCCCGCAGCACCACGCCCTCGCTGAGGTGGATGAGCACCTCGCGGAAGAGGAAGGCCTCGAAGGCCCGCTCATCGAAGTCCGGAGCCGAGAGGTTCGCCCGCACCACGACGCCATCGGCCTTCTCGAGCTTCGCACGCTGGAACACGTCCGCGTCGAGCTCGCGGATGGGCAGCACCGCCACGGCCGGAAGCCGCTCGAGCCCGAGGTAGTCGCTCAGCGCGAGCAGCTCCCGCGCGAGCCGCTCCGACAGCGCCCGGGCCCGCTCCCGTGGGAAGCCCACCCCGGAAGCCACCTGGAGGGCCGACTCCTTCACGCGCGTCTGCTCCGCATCGCGCAGGGAGAAGGGCTCCCGGTGCTTCGCCTTGCCGAGCAGGGTGCTCGCCGTCATGAACCCGGTGACGAGGCACGCGATGAACACCTTCTCCCGGTGGCTCATCTTCTGGGAGAACAGCTCGGTCAGCGTTCCATCCCGGTAGAGGACCAGCCCGAAGCAGAGCGCCACCACCCCCGCCATGAGGGCCCAGCACGGCAGCAGGTGCTCCCAGGGGATGCGCTGGCGCTCGAAGGCGAAGTCATTGCCGAGCAGCGCGAAGGGCCCCGACTCGAAGAGCTCGAACTCGGTGAGCTGGTCCAGCGTGACGGCGGCGAGGAACAGGAAGATGTAGAGGGGGTTGCGGTAGCGGCCGAGCAGCCCGGCGAGCGCGAAGGAGCTCCAGCCCAGCAGCACCGGGGTGGCCGCGCGAAGGGAGAGCAGCAGGAGGAAGCGGGCGGTGACGTCCTCGTGGGCGCGGGCCCTGCTCCACAGGTAGAGGAGGAACGCCGCGAGCGGGAGCAGCAGCACGGCCGCCCCGAGCACCAGCTTGGTGGCGAGGATGCGCGGGCGCGAGAGCGGAAGCGCCTCGAGGAAGAGCTGGGTCCGCTGGCCGTACTCGCGCACCACCAGCCGGTGCCCCACGAAGAGGGCGCCCACGGTGGAGAGGAAGACGGCGGGCACCTGGAGCAGCGCGAACAGGCTGCCCTTGTCCTCGATGTCCTTCTGCGCCACGAGCAGCAGGAACAGCACGGCCCCGAGGAGGAGGTTGAGGAGGAGCCACGCGATCCGGTGCTCGCGCCACTCCTTGAGGAGGAGGGCCCGGCTCATGACTCGTCCGACCGCCGCGCGTAGGCGAGGAAGATGTTCTCCAGGGACAGCGTCTCCACCGCCTCCGGAGCGAAGGGCGCGGTGGCCCACTCCCCGGGAGTCCCGAAGAGCACCAGCGTCAGGCGCCCATCCGGCAGGCGCTCGCGCCTCACGAGCGACAGGCCCTGCGGGAGCGGCTCCGGTGCGCTCTCCACCCCCACGCGCCGGACGGACTGGCGGAGCGTGTCGAGGCTGCCCTGGAAGCGCAGCCGGCCCTCGTGGAGGATGCCGATGCGGTGCGCCACCTCCTCCACCTCGCCAACGAGGTGCGAGGAGAAGAGCGCGGTCTGCCCCTCGCGCCGGACCTGGTCGCGGAGGATGTCGAGGAACTCGCGCCGCGCGACCGGATCCAACCCGGCGGTGGGCTCGTCGAGGATGAGCAGCGGCGGGCGGTGGGAGAGCGCGAGCGCCAGTCCCAGCTTCATCCGCGTGCCGCCGGAGAGCTGCGCGGACTTGCGGTCCTTCGGCACGTCCAGCACGTGGAGCAGCTGCTGGAAGCGCGCGTCGTCCCAGTGCGGGTAGAAGCCGGAGACGAAGCGCCCCAGCTCGAGCGCCGTCATCCACGGGTAGAAGACCTGCTCCTGCGACACGTAGCCGAGGTGCTGTTTCTGGGCCGCGCCCACCCGGCGGACCTTCTGGCCCATCAGCTCGATGTCGCCCGAGTCCGGACGGAGGATGCCCATCAGCATCCGCAGCGTGGTCGTCTTGCCCGCGCCGTTGCGGCCGAGGAAGCCGTACACCTCGCCCCGCCGCAGCTCCAGGTCCACCCCGTTCACCGCCTTCACGTCGAGGAAGGCGCGGGTGAGGCCCCGGGTGCGGAGGATGACCTCCGGCTCTGGCAGGGGCGCCGGGGGCGGCGCTTCGGGAGGCGGGTGGGGCAGCGGCTCGACAAGCTCGGACATGGGGCGGCAGTCTATGCGCTCATGGAGCCACTCACCGAAGCGCAACGCAAGACACTGGAAGACCTCTACCGGCGCATCGACGAGCGCGTGGCGCCCATCACCGGGGCGCATGCCTGGTGGCCCTGCCGGAAGGGGTGCGACCACTGCTGCCGTCACCTGGCGGCGCCGTTGCCCGTCACCCGGCTGGAGTGGACGTACCTCTGGGAGGGCTTCCAGGCCCTGCCTCCCGAGGTGCGCGCCGAGGTCCGGGCCCGCGTGGCCGGGCTGAAGGGCACGCGGCGGCCCTATACCTGCCCCTTCCTGGATCGCGAGTCCGGTGGCTGCCGGGTGTACGCGCACCGGCCCATGGCCTGCCGGACGTATGGCTTCTACGTGAGCCGGGACAAGGGCAACTGGTGCCACTTCATCCTCGAGCTGCTGGAGAAGCACGGGGACGGGGACATCCTCTGGGGCAACCAGGATGCCATGGAGGACACCCTGGCCCGGCTGAGCGGAGAGACCCTGTCCCTCTTCGACTGGTTCGACGCCGCGCCTACTGAGGGGTGTTGAGCTCGCGGAGCACCTCTCCGGCGTGACGCGCCTCGCCGGGTATCGTGGCCAGGTCGTCCAGGCTGATGAGGCCCACCGGCTTCTTGTACGCGTCGAGCACCACCAGGCGCCGCACCGCCTTCTCCTCCATCAGGTGCTCGGCCTCGGAGATCGGGGCGTCCGCGTCGCAGGTGATGACGGCATGGGTCATCGCCTCGCGCACCGGCGTCCGGTTCGGGTCCTTGCCCGCGGCCGTCGCGCGCACGGTGATGTCCCGGTCCGTCAGCATTCCCACCATCTGCTCTCCGTCCATGACGGGCAGCGCTCCGATGCCGTACGAGCGCATCCGCTCGGCCGCTTCGCGGAGGGTGTCATCCGCCTCGATGGTCTCCAGGCTCTTCGTCATCAGCTCGCCGATGCGCATCTGCCGCCTCCTCGGGGCGCTCCGCGTCCCCATGTGTTCCCCGATGCTCACATGCAATTCCTCCGCCACGGGTGGGAAGGCCCGGCTCAGGCCGGTGCGTGCTGGCTGGAGCCTGCTTCCGCGCCCAGCCAGGTGAAGTCCGGCATGTGCTCGTGCAGGTACTCCCGCATGCTCGAGATGAGTCCGGCCTCCACCTGGCGCGCCCGCTCGCGGCTGACCCGGAAGTGCTGTCCGATGGTCTGCAGCGTCTCGGGCTCCTCGGCCAGGAGCCGGTGCTCCAGGATGTAGCGCTCGCGCTCGTCGTGCAGCGCGTGGGCGAAGTCGTGGACCTTCCCCTGGAACCAGTGGGTGAGCTCCCGCCGCCCGAGCTCCTCGTCCACGTCCGGCGCTCCCGAGGGCAGGGCACGGCTTGGCGTGGGGCGGCCCGAGTCGTCCTCGGGCGAGGCCGCGTCCAGCCGCAGCTCGTCCTGGCGCAGCCGTTGATCCATCTCGACCACGTCCTCCTCGGGGACGCCCAGCCGGGCGGCCAGCAGCCGGGGGCTCACCTCCTGCCCCGAGGCGAGCAGGCGGCCCTCCTCCTGCCTCATCCGGAAGAACAGCTTGCGCTGCACGTCCGTGGTCCCGAGCTTCACCAGCCGCCAGTTCTCCATGATGAAGCGCAGCAGGTAGGCGCGGATCCACCAGGCCGCGTAGGTGCACAGCCGCACGCCGCGCTCCGGCTCGAAGCGCTCCACGGCGATGACGAGGCCCAGGTTGCCCTCCTGGACGAGGTCCATGAGGAGCAGGGGAGGGCGGTGGTGCTCGCGGGCCAGCTTCAACACCAGCCGCAGGTTCGAGGCCACCAGCCGGGCCTGGGACTTGGGATCGTGGTGCTCGCGGAAGTGCCGGGCGAGCGCCGCCTCCTCCTCGCGGGACAGGAGGGGATGCCGCCGCACCTCGGCCAGCCACGTGTCGAGCAGCGCGCGATCATCGGGCGTCAGCGCCGCGCGGTGGCCGCGGGACTGCTTCGATGACCGCGCCAGCCGGGCGGGGCGGAAGTGGGGGACCGGAAGCATGTGGGGACCTCGCGGCGGATCACAGACGATCTGGGACCGGTGCCGCCGTGATGCAGCAAGCGTGCGAGGTGGTGGCCGTCCGGAGAGGCGCCGGGCTGCCCGCAAATCCTGCATGCGTGCGGGCGGCCGGGTGCAGAAGGTGCGGGGGCCGGTGTCACGCCCTCAGCCCTCACCTCCGCTGGGGCCCGCGTCCTTCTCCGCGCCGCGCCGCAGGCCCAGGGCCTTCATCTTCTTGAAGAAGGACCGGGGTGGTTCGTGCGTTTGCAGCAGTGGCGCCGAGTTGCAAGGTGTTGGTTTCGCTGGGGTGAGCGGCGAGGCGGAACCTCACCGGGTTGCGTCGGGTGTGTCGCCGGTTGTTGCCGGTGAGCACACGGCGAGCACACGGGAGACCTACTGGCATGGTGGCGTGCCGGGGCTGAAGGTCGGCGACTACGTCCTCCCGCCGAGCATCACGCGGACGCGCTTCATCCTCTCCGCGTATGAGGACGGGGCGACGAGCCGGCCCGGGTACCAGCCCACCCGGGTGTACGTGGCCTCCGAGTACGTCGGTGCGGAGGTGTTCGCCGCCATGTACCCGGGTGGAGGTTGGGTGTACCGCGTGGTGCCCGAAGGCCAGTTCGAGCACGACCCGGACGTCATCGCGCTCGGCAGGTCCTGGGCGTGCGAGCGAGCCCGCGTCGTCGATGTGGTGCCGCTCAGTCCGGACACCATCGAAGGCATCCTTGATTCCGTCATCCGCGAGCTGACGAGCCCGCAGGACCTGCGCGCGCCCACGCAGAACGTGCGCGCGCCCCGGGGCGGGAAGGGCGGTGCGGCATGACCACCCTCGAGTATCCCGAGTGGAAGGACTGGCAGACGACGTGCCGCGTCTGCGAGCGGGTGAAGTGCCCGAAGCCGGAGGCCGTGGGCGAGTGGCTGGCCGAGCTCGTCAAGCAGCTCCATGAGATGGTGCGTCCGGATCTGGGCGAGCACCGGCACTGGCGTCGTCAGGTGGCGTTCTACGAGTCGCTCCTCCAGTGCTCCACGGTGACGTGGTCCTGGGCGCTCCGTGGTGTCTGCCCGGACTGCATCAAGTACGAGGACCCGGAGAAGGCGGCCTATCTCGACTGCCCGGAGCGCGTGGACTTCGACGCCTCCGTCCGCTGGTCCTGTCTCTCCCCGGACTTCACGGCGGTGGGGTTGGTGAGGGCGGTCACCCCAGACGGGCTGGTGCGCGTGCCCGCCGTGTGGCGCGCCCGAGGGCTCTCGGTGCACCCCGGCGTCGACTTCTGGCCCCCCGGGCCCTACTGGTGCATCACCCAGGACCGGACCGGCCGGCGCGTGACGAGGGTGCAGGAGCAGGACGAGGCCATCGCCCTGGCCGAACTGCTCGCCGAGGTGGCCGACTGGGAGTCGCTGGACGTCGCGGCTATCGAGGCCGACAAGGCCTTGCATGAGCGCGTGCGCCACGTCGTTGGCGTGCTGAAGGTGGGAGGTGCGGCATGAACACCTGCCCTCTGCCTTCCTCCGACATCGAGGACCTCGCCGACGCGCTGGACCGCGAGCAGCGCGACCACGAGCGGATGCGTCAGGCATTGATGGAGGTCACCCGCGAACTGGAGCGGCTCCGCCCCATGGAGTTGGCCGCGCGCGCTGTCCTCGGGGTGTGCGACAGCGTCACCACCGGTGCCCAGACGGAGGAGCGGCTGCAGCAACTCGGCCTGACGCTCGACGCCCTCCGGGCCACGCTCGCCGCTCCGCCCGAGGCCTTCACCGCCCAGCACGCGCTGGAGCCCGAGATGCCGGGTCTGCCCAGCGGAGAGGACGTGGACCATGGCTGAGCCTCGCGAGCGGCCCATCCTGTTCTCCGGGCCCATGGTGAGGGCCATTCTCCATGGCCGGAAGACGCAGACCCGGCGCGTGGTGAAGCCGCAGCCCCCAAGCATGGAGGCTGTGCGGTCACTGTCCGGCGACGGCTTCAGTCCGCACCTCATGAGGGATGGCACCTGGACCGTTGCCGGTCCCGTATGGGCGGTCCGCAAGCTGCTCGGCACCGAGCCTCGGTGGCGCTGCCCCTACGGCCGGCCCGGGGACCGGCTGTGGGTGCGCGAGTCGTGGGGGGTGCTCGGCAACATCCGGGAAGCGTCTGCCGAAGATCAGTTTACGGCACACGTTGAGTATTCGGCCGACCTCGCCAAGCGGACCATGACGGTCCACATGGACCAGTGGCGGGGATCCTATGAGCGGCGCGGGAAGTGGCGTCCCTCCATCCACATGCCCCGGTGGGCCTCGAGAATCACGCTGGAGGTGACGGGCGTGCGCGTCGAGCGCCTGCACGACATCTCCGAGGCAGATGCACAGGCGGAGGGTGTCGTCTGCGAGAACCTCGGCCTGCGCGGAGACGTGTGCCGCATCGTCACGCCGAGCCAGCACTGGAAGTACCACTTCCAAAACCTGTGGGCGTCCATCAACACCCTGGAGTCATGGCGCGCCAACCCCTGGGTGTGGGTGGTGGAGTTCCGCCGGGTGGAGGTCGCCAACCCATGACCAGCGACCCGCGCCGCTATGCCCTGGTGGGCTGTGGAAAGGAGAAGCTGGACCGGGCCGCCCCGGCGCGGGACCTCTACACGGGGCCGCTCTTCCGGGCCGCGCTTGAGGTGGCCGAGGCTGAGTTCGGCGCCGACGTCTGGATTCTCAGCGCCAAGTACGGGCTGACCGACCTGGACGAGGTGTTGGAGCCGTACGACCTTCACCTCGATGACCTCACGGGCGACGAGTTGCTCGACTGGGGGCGCGATGTCATCCGCAACCTCACGGACGATGACCTGGGCACCCCGGCGCACCTCACCGTGTACGCGGGCGCGGCCTACGTGAACGCTCTTCGCGCGCACCTGCCTGCTTCCTGGGTCGTGGCCGCCCCGATGGAGGGACTCGGCCAGGGCCATCGCCTGGCGTGGCTGAAGGCCCGTCGAGCCGCGCTCACCGCCACCCCGGCCGCCGCGAACTCGGCGGCTCCATCCCCTTCCGCGGGGCCCTGTGCCTCGCCCTTGGAGCTTCGGATGTCGAACGCAATCCCTACCATGTTGACCCACGCGCAGCGGGGCGAGGCCTTCACTGCGGCCCTGGCGCTCGAGGACGGCCTGAAGGAACTGGAGGACCTCAAGGCCCGGCTGCTCGCCGAGTTGGAGGCCATGGCCGACGCCATGCGCCAGAAGCACGCGCGGTTGATGCGCGCGGCTACCACGGGGGTGAGCCCCGAAGCGCCCGAGCAGCAGTCCCTGCCGCTCGCCGACGCCTCCCCGGTGTCTCCGGTGCAGACCACCGCGACGGCCTCCGCTGACGAGGACGAGCCGCCTCCTTCGTCTCCCAGCGGGAAGAGCCGCTCCCGCTCGCGCAAGGGTGCACCGGAGGAGAAGGGAACGAAGCGCGCCGCGGCGAACTCGGCCCGGACCGCCTCGAGCGCCCAAGCCAACGCCAGCCCGGGGGCGGAGGTGGACGACTCCGTGCCGGCTCCTCGCGTGCCGTGCTGCGAGTGCGGTGACTCGGTGGCGGACCATAAGGACGGCACGGGCCGGTGCCTCCGTGTGAGGGGGATGAGCAAGTGCAAGTGCAAGCGCTTCACCCCCGCGGCTGTCGAGCTCGGGGGGTGGCCGGGGTGGAAGGTGCGCCCCCACAAGGGCAGCCTGAGCACCGGGCGGGGCGGAGAGCAGGGGTGCACCATCGTGGCGACGTGGCAAGGCGGAGAGTCGGAGACCCCTCCGGTGTGGTGGGTGCCGGGTTACGGCCTGGCCTTCCAGGACGGTGAGGCGGTGAACTGCGTCTACAGCTACCTGGGTGAGAGCGCCACCACGCTGACGTACGAGAAGGACACGCGCTGGAACTGGGTGCCCAGGCCGGTGCTGCGCGCGGTGGCCGAGTACCTGGGAGCGACGTGGCCCGAGAAGCAGGAGGCGTCTGCCGAGCCTTCGCCCGCCGCCGAGCCCACGGAGGAACTGCCGCGCATGGAGACCACGCCGGACCACCCGTGCGAGTGCGACGGGTGCGGCAGCACCTTCAAGGCCTCGGAGTTCCAGCCGGTGGGTGAGGGGGAGAGCAGGGGCTTCTACTGCGCGCCCTGCAAGGCGGAGGTGGACGACTTCGACAGCGCCAAGCCGGACGCCAAGGATTCCCTGGACGACAAGCTGCGCCGTGCGGAGAGCCAGCGCAAGGCGCCGCTCCCGGCCCCCGACTGGACGAAGGCGCTCGACAAGACGGCGCTGCTCGACTTCCTTGAAGGGCCACGCCGTTCCTCCATGGAGTACCTCGACGAGCTCGAGGTGACAGGCACCAACAGTTCCTGCGATGGGTGTGGAGAGGGAGCGATCAGCGATCCTCCTACCCGGGCCCGGCTGTCCTTCACGCGGCGGCACCGGCCCCAGGGCGGGACGACGTGGGAGGCGGAGAAGGACCCCAAGGCCGGCGCCGTCATGTTCAGCCGGTGGAAGTGCCAGCGCTGCACTGAGGCGCTCCTCCCCACCACCAAGGCGTCAAAGACGCGCCGCTCGAAGGGCACTCCGAAGGAGGCTCCAGCACCGGCCCTCCCCGCCTCCGAGCCCGTGACTGCACCGGCGGCCCCGGTCACGTGGCGCGTCGAGCTGCCGGAGCGCAATGAGGGACACACCATCATTCGCCTCTGGCTTGTGAACGACGCCACCGGCGAGCGCAAGCCGGCCACTTGGTGGAGCGGGGTGTCCTCGCTGCGTCGAAGCCACCACCTCTCCGGCAAACTGGAGGGCGAGCAGCTCGCGGCCCACATGGAGTTGGAGTCCTGGTGGGCGGACAACGCGGACAGCGTGGTGAAGCCGCTCGCCGAGGACTGTCGCGAGGGCCGGGTGCCGGGACTGAAGGTGTACGAGCCCGAGACGCTCGGCGCCGGGCCGCACATCTACGCCCTCTCCAATTGCCGGACGCTTGAGGCATGGGAGGGGGAGGGGGAGAAGGCAGAGCCTCACGTTGACTTCGTCTCGCCCACCGCGCGCGGCGACGTGCAGCTCCGGGTTGGACCCTTCGTGCTGAGCCCTGACGGGCACCTGACGACGGCCGACACCGAGGCCTTGGACTGGTCTGCCGAGAACGAGGGCGTGGTGGCGGAGGCGGAGGACTTCATCAGGCGGGGCTTCATCTTCGAGCTGCGCCAGGAGGTGGTGGCGTGAGGATCGCGGCGCACATGAAGCCGATCGCCGTGGTGCTCTTCGCGGGCGGCGGTGGCGCAGACACGGGCATCGAGGCCGCGCTGGGCAGGCCCGTGGACGAGGCCGCCAACCACAACGCCGTCGCCATGGCCGTCCACAGGGCCAACCACCCGCGCACGCGGCACCATGTCGCGAACGTCTGGGAGGTGGACCCGCGCACGGTGGCTGCCGGGCGGCCGGTGGGCTTGCTGTGGGCGAGTCCCGACTGCACCCACTTCAGCAAGGCGAAGGGTGCCAAGCCCCGCGAGCAGGGCATCCGCTCCCTCGCGTGGGTCGTCCGCGACTGGGCCCGGGACGTGGGCCCGGACGTCATCATGCTGGAGAACGTGGGGGAGTTCGTGGACTGGGGGCCGCTGTACGAGGTGGGCCACGTCGCGCCGGACGGCCGCGTGCTGCAGGAGGGTGACAGGCTGATCGGCACGCCCATCCCCGAGCGCAAGGGGGAGACGTTCCGGGAGTTCGTGAGCGAGTTCGGAGGCCTGGGGTACTCGGTGGCTTGGCGGCTGCTCAATGCCTGTCACTACGGCGCGCCCACCAGTCGAGTGCGCCTCTTCCTGGTGGCGCGGAAGGATGGGCAGCCCATCACCTGGCCCGAGCCCACGCACGGCCCGGGCCGCGCCCACCCCTACCGGACGGCGGCGCAGTGCATCGACTGGTCCATTCCGTGCCCATCCATCTTCGAGCGGAAGCGGCCCCTGGCCGAGAAGACGATGTGGCGCATCGCCGAGGGCATCCGCAAGTACGTCCTGGAGAACCCCCGGCCGTTCGTCGTCGGCGTAGGTGGGCGAGCTGGTCAGTCGTCCGCGACTCCCGTTGACGCACCGGTGGGCACCATCACCGCGAAGAACGACAGGGCCCTCTGCGTGCCCACCCTCATCCAGACGGGGTATGGCGAGCGGAAGGGCCAGGAAGCGAGAACGCTGGACCTGCACACCCCACTCGGCACGGTGGTGGCCGGGGGCTGCAAGCACGGGCTCGTGGCCGCCTTCCTGGCGAAGCACTACGGGGACAGGGGGCAGCGGCCCGGGATCCCCATGACCGAGCCGATGTCGACCGTCACCGCGACGGACCACCACGCGCTGGCCACCGCCACGCTCGGGGTGCCGGGCTCGGCGGGGGGCTCGGACCGCACCACCGAGGTGCGTGCCTTCCTGACAACGTACTACGGCGAGGGCTCGGTGGGGCAGCGGGTGGACCGGCCCCTGCGCACCATCACCGCCAAGGCCCGGCTGGGACTCGTGACGGTGGAGGGGGTGGACTACCAGATCACCGACATCGGCATGCGCATGCTGGAGCCCCACGAACTCCTCCGGGCGCAGTTCGGCCGCTTCGCGGACGCCTACGACATGATCGCCGCCCGCTCGAAGGCCGAGAAGGTGCGCCTCATTGGCAACAGCGTCTGCCCCGAGGTGGCCGAGGCGCTGGTGCGCGCCAACCTGGGCGAGCGGATGCCCGCGCGGGAGGCTGCGTGAGCGCGCTCCGAGCTCCATTCCCCTGGTTCGGTGGCAAGTCCCGGGCGGCCCCTCTCGTCTGGCAGGCCTTCGGGGACGTGGCCAACTACGTGGAGCCCTTCGCCGGCAGCCTCGCGGTGCTGCTCGCCCGGCCCACGCCTCCGCGGGTGGAGACCGTCAACGACAAGGATTGCTACCTCGCCAACTTCTGGCGGGCCGTCCAGGCCTCGCCGGACGAGGTGGCCTACTGGGCGGACAGCCCTGTCAACGAGGCGGACCTGCACGCGACTCACCGATGGCTCATCAACGGGGAGGACGAGGCGGCGCGTCTGCGCAAGGCGTCGAACGTGGCGCTGCAGGCCCTCACCTCGGGGGACGTGGCGGCGGCTCAAGCGGCGCTCCGTGCCGGCCAACTCGAAGGGCGCCCGCTGGGTGCAGCGCTGCGCGAGCGACTGCGCAAGGATGAGAGTTACTTCGACGCCGAGGTAGCCGGGCGCTGGGTGTGGGGAATCAGCCAGTGGATCGGCTCGGGCTGGTGCGCTCAGCCCGCGTGGGAGGAGCAGGACGCCGCCGGCGCCGAGAAGACGTGCGGCATCCACACCGCCGAGTACGAGAAGCGCCCCGCACTCGACAAGCCCGGCCGGGGCGTGCACCAGCTCGCGGCGCGGGAGACGGGCACGTACCGCGAGGGCACCTTCTCCTACGACTGGAACGTGTCGCTCGCGAACTCGGTGAACTGGACTGGAGGTTTCCGAAAGGGGAGTTCACAAGGGGTGCACGCCAGGTGCTTCAGACCCCGGCAGCAGATGCCGATGCTCCGCGGCGACAGCGGGGCCGCCGGGGCCGGAGTACACGCCTCAGGCAAGAAGGGAACCATCCTCGAGTGGATGCAGGCCCTGGCCGCCCGGCTCCGCTACGTCCGCGTCTGCTGCGGGGACTGGAAGCGGGTGCTGACGCCGTCCGTCACCGAGGCGATCGGCACCACCGCCGTCTTCCTGGATCCGCCGTACAGCGCGGCCGCTGGCCGGGACCCGAGCATCTACGCGGAAGAGGACCTCGACGTCGCCCACGCGGTGCGCGAGTGGGCCCTCGCCAACGGGGACAACCCCAAGCTGCGGATCGCCCTGTGCGGCTACGAGGGCGAGCACGCCATGCCGGGCAGCTGGCGGTGCGTGGCGTGGAAGGCCCCGGGGGGGTACGCGGCGAGCGCCGGCAACAAGGCCAACGCCCAGCGTGAGCGCATCTGGCTCTCCCCTCACTGCCAGCCGGCTCGACAGTCGGACCTCTTCAGCTTCGCGGGGGCCACACCATGACGTGCGCCAGCATGCCCCAGGAGGTGCTGGAGCTCCGTGCCCAGCTCGAGCTGGAGCGGCTCGCCCGGGCCCGGGTCGAGGCGAAGCTCGAGGGCTTTCGGGAGGCCGTCGCCCTCTTCCTGTCCGGGCGCCAGGTGGAGGCCCCCGCCCCCCGTCACGCCCCGTCACGCCCCGAGCAGCGTGACAGCGTGACAGCCAGCGTGACACCCCCCACCGGGAAGGAGCGGGAACAGGCGCTCGCCACAGTGAGAAAGCAGAATGAGAGGGCGCGGAAGCGCAGCGTGACAGGCCAGCGTGACAGCGTGACACCCAGCGTGACACGGAGGAAGGAAGAGAAGAATAGAAGTATAGAAACCCTCCTCCCTCCTCCTCCCTCCAGCGCGGAGGCCCGAGGGACGCTGGTGCTCGTCACGGCGAACGCGCGTGACTCCCAGCGCGAGAAGCCGCGAGAGCACCGCACCCCGGACACCCTCCCGCCCGAGGTGCAGGCGCTGCGCAACGGGTGGAACGAGCTCGCCGCGCCCCATGGCTTCGCCCCCTGGGGGGAGCGCACCTCGGCGAAGCTGCTGCGGGACGCCCTCACCGCCCTGGAGCGCCGGCCGCTCGAGGAGTGGTTCAAGGCCTTCGCCCTGGTGCCGCGCTCCAACGTGTGCCGCGGCGAGCTCTCCAGCGGCCAGCGGGCCACGGTGGTGAAGCTGCTCGTGGGCACCACCCGGGACGGGTACACCTGGGCCGAGAAGCTGCTGGGCGGGGAGTGGACGATTGACCCGGAGCCCCGGGGCGAGCAGCCCCTGCCCGGGACTCCGGCCGCCGAGAGCTCCGCCCCGGCCGAGGACACCCCCGCGGCGGGCGCCTGGCGGCAGATGCTCGAGGCCCTGCGCGCGGACGGCAAGCACTACGCGCTCAACTGGCTGGCGAAGCTGCGCGCGCGGGGCGTGGACGAGGGGGTGCTGGTGCTGGAGTGCACGGACCGCTTCCACGTGGACTGGCTGAGCGACCACTACGGCGGGCTGCTCGGGCGCATGGCCGAGATTCAGGGACTCTCCGGCGTGCGCTTCGTCAGCCCGGACGGGGAGGGCGCGCCATGAGCACCGGCCGCAAGCGCCGCCCGGCGGACACCAGCTCTCGACGGGCAGAGCAGGCGGCGTTGCCACTCGCCCCTCCTGCCGAGCCCACCTCCCAGCCGGCCGCACCACAGGCCCGCGCCGAGCTGCCCGCGGCGCCTCGCCCCGTGCCGAAACGTCAGCCGGAGGCACCCCAGCGCCCTGCCGCCGGGGGCTGGGAGGTGCTCTGGGTGCGGTGCGAGGAATGCGGCCGGGGCCGCCACGTGGACGCGGCCGGCCGGCACGGCGCCATGCCCGTGCGGCAGGTGACGCTCGAGGGCCACCCCACCTGGCCCCGGTGTCAGCACGCCGTGCCGTACTGGGAGAACTGCCGCGGTGCCCCGGTGGCCCCGCCCTGCTGCCTGGAGTCCACGCCATGAGCTGCCCCCTGCCGAAGTCCATCCGCCTCACCCTGCCGTACCCCCCGAGCGCCAACACGTACTGGAAGCCCGCCCCGGGCCGCGGGCTGGTGCCCTCGGACGAGGCCCGCAGGTACAAGGCCGCCGTCGAGCTGATCGCCCGGCGCGAGGGCGTGCTGCCCCTCACGGGCCCCGTCCGCGTCACCCTCCGGGTGTACCGCCCGCGCCGGGTGGGAGACCTGGACAACACGCGCAAGGTGCTGCTCGACGCCCTGCAGGGCTGGGGCTTCCTCGATGACGGCCAGGTGTCCGAGGACCACGGGTACCGGCTGGACGACGACCCCAAGCACCCCCGCGTGGAGGTGCTGCTCGAGGGCGAGGCCTTCGCCACCGCCGCCGAGGCCGAGTCCCACCGCCGCGCGCGCGCCGAGCGCAGCGCCCGGGCCCGGCGGACCCGCAACGCCAACCGCCTGTTGAAATACCGCAAGCAATTGCGTCTCTCGCCCTCCACCCACTCACCGAGGAAGCCATGACAGTCTTTAATGACTTGCGTCGTCCCAAAACCGTCACCTGCGCGTGCGGCGCGGTGCTGCAGGTGAAGCCCAAGGGCCGCCTACCCTGGCGCTGCGACGAATGCTGGTGGAAGCACACGCTGGCGCGCCAGCGCGGCGAGCCCACCCCCTCCCGCCCGGCGCACCTGGAGCCCGAGGCGCGCGACTCGCTGGGTATGGGCCCCGAGCGGCCCGAGCTCGGGATGACGGAGGTGGAGTACGTCCGCTGGAAGGTGAAGCGGATTGTGCAGCTCTACCGCTCCGAGACGGAGCTCTCCGCGCAAGCGATTGCCGAACGCCTGGGCCTGAGCCTGAGCACCGTGACGAACGTGCTCAACAGGCACGGCATTCACTGCCGCGGGGACGGCCGGGCCGTGCTCGCCGCCGGGCCACCTGCCTGAGTTGGTTTGGGTTTCCGGCATGCCGGATTGTTGACGCAAGCCCTCCCCGCTGGGAGGGATGACGTATGGCTTCCGCAGCTCGCCTCTTGCCTGTCCCCCCCGCGTCCACCCCGCCTGGCTCCTCTGGGAGCGAGGGACAGCCACGCGCGCAGGTGGCCGCGCCTGCCTCGGCCCAGGAGCCCTTCGCCTTCCTCGCCGAGGTGCCCACGCGGGAGAAGCGGCGGGTGGCGCGGGCCCACCGGCCGCACCTGCGCGGGCGCACCCCTCCCGCCGGGGCGCCTCGCCAACCCCTGCTGCCCTTCAACCGCGCGCGGCAGGAGAAGCTCCTCACCCCGGAGCTCGCCGAGTCCATCGAGGGGGCGCTGGCCGTGGTGCGCGGGCCCGCCGCCAACGGACGCCGGCAGCTGCAGGCGAAGGCCACGGGCCAGCGGGTGAAGGTGGACGCCACCCGGCTGTCCCGCCAGCAGCGTGCCGCCGAGGCCACCCTGCTGCAGCTGCTGGTGCCCTTCCTCCGGGCCGAGGTGGAGCACGCGTACACGCACCACGCGCGCACCCACCTGGAGAAGGAGGACTTGCTGCAGGAGGCCCTCGCCCGCGCCCAGCGGCTGTGGGTGGGCTTCGAGTCCGGCTGGGCCGGCCCGGGCAAGACGCTCTACCCCGCGTACGTCATGAAGGCCGTCCGCCAGCACCTGGGCAACGTCCTCGAGGAGGCGAAGCTGGTGCGCCCCACCCAGTGGGGGCGGAAGCTGGCCGCCCGCGCGCGCCGCCGCGTGGCCCGGGAGAGTGTCTCCTACGAGGAGGCCCTGAAGACGGAGGGCGCGGACCAGGCCACCTCCCTCGGGCTGCAGCTGGGGGCCACCCTGGCCGGGGATCGCGAGTACCTCGAGCACGCCGACGAGCGCGACGAGCACCGGGAGGAGCGCGCCCAGCAGCTCGCCGCCGTGGCCGCCCTCAAGCGCCTGCCGAAGCTGGAGCGCCTGGCCGTCGCCGTCCCCATGGGCCTCGCCCGCGAGCAGCTCTCGGACGCTCAGCTCGCCCGCCGGCTGAAGTGCACCCTGGAGGAGCTCCACGCCGCCCGGGCCCGCGGGCTGGCCGCCCTGCGCAACGCCCTCCAGGAGGCCGCCTGATGCCTCGCATCGTCGCGAAGAAGGACGGGACGTGCCGCACCTGTGGCGGGCGCGTCCGCAAGGGCGAGTACGCCGACTTCCAGGCGGACAAGGGGCTCGCCCACCCGGAGCCCGCGTGTGCCCAGGGGGCCGCGCGCCACCGTCCCAACATCCGCGCGGGCACCTGCACCTGCGGCACCCACGTCCCTCCCGGGAAGGGTCACCTCAGGCTGGTGGAGGACAAGGGCCCGGGCCTGGGGAAGCGCTGGGCGGTGGACTGCGCGCGCTGCGCGGGCTTGTGACGTACATCGTGGCTTGGGTAGGGTCCGCTCCTGCTCGGAGTGCCGTCGTGCCTCTGGGCTCGAGGAGGGGAGTCTATGAGAGCGGTGTGTTTAGGGGTGATGTTCTTGTTGCTTCCGGGATGTTTCCGGGTCGTTGTGGACTCGCCAGCCGGGCGCAGCGGACAGCAAGGCGAGAACGGTGGCGTGAGTTTCATCGGACTGACGACCGTGACGGCCGACGCTCGCGAGTGCACGTACGGGATTGCCAAGGTCGAGACGTATATGCCCTTTTGGGGTTGGCTGCTGGGTGTGTTTACCGCCGGCATCGTTCCAGGCATGACGGCACAGTACCACTGCGCTGCCCCTCCCCCAGTGCATGGAAACACGACCGCGACGCCGCCCGCAGTTGCTGTGATGGGGGCTCCACGGGAGAAAGAACGGCAGGAGCGGATTGCGGCTCCCTCCCGCGCCGCAGAGGAAACAGGAATAGGGCAGCACGCTGCGGAGATGCAGGCGGTTGCAACGTCCACGGCGTCTCCCGTCGCACCACTCCATAACCCAGCACCCGTGGCCACCGTCCAGACTGTGAATGGGCCGGTCTCTGCTGATGGAACGCCCATGCGGCTACCGGACGGTACGATAAATCCAGCTTTCATCAATCCGCCATCTGGGTATCGCAGTCCGGAGGGGTATCAGAAGGCTCGCTGGGGCATGTCCGAAGACGAGGTGAAGCTGGTCTATCCTGAAGCGCAGGCTGTCGAGCAGGGAATGTGGCTCGCCGGCGAGACGGCCGGTCACAAGTCATTGACGGCATTTGGATTTGGCGATCATCGCTTGTCATTCGTTGCGATCCAGCTACAAACGACGCGTCCAACGGTGGCGCAATATATTGAGGATCATCGCAGCCTCAAGGCGCTGCTTGTCCAAAAGTACGGGCCGCCGATGTATGATACTGTCAGATGGAGGGAGGGGAAAAGCTTTCTTGGAGATAGCCCTGATGGTCTATCGACTGCCCTGAGAATGGGATATGCCTCGCTTGAGACGCAGTGGATTACGGGCGAGACGATGATTCGTCTGGATTGCGAGGCGAAGGACTTCACGCCGAAGATCAGCATTACCTACGCAAGTATGCGGTTGGCTTCAAAGATGGTCGAAAGGCAGAACCAAGCGAAGGCAGACGATCTTTAATCGCAGCATCGCCGACGCTTCTCCGAGGAGCACACGTCATTCCTCGGAGAACCGATGATGCCCCGTACCCTGTTGCTCCTGCTTGCCGTCGCCTGTGGCTCTGCCCCGTTGTCCCCGCTGCCCTCCATGCCGGATGCGGGGACCACGACGAGCAGCGGCCCACAACCACCCCTCTCCTGCTCGCCGCGGGCCATGCTCGGCAGGCCTACGGCGGCAATGGAGACAGCGTGTGGTACGCCGTGCATTTACACCACGCAGACGTCCGGCACGTCATTCTCGGAGTGGTGGCTCTATTGCCCCGGAAGCCCTGCCTGCAGAAGGGACTGCCCGGAGGCCGTCACCTTCTTCGCCCTGGACGGCACCGTCTTCACCTGGGCGAGCAACACGCCCTACCCGTAGTCAGAGGGTGCCGGCCGCCTGGGCCAGGAACGTCACCCCGTCAATGTTGATGGGAAAACTGCCCCGTATCGGGGTGACTGCTCCGGTGCTTGCGGCGATCCGGATGGTGGCCGGTCCAAGTTCTCCCGCGCACATGTAGTCCGCGGTGAAGGCAGGCCGATCCCCAGCGTCCAGGTAGAACGCCACCTCCCCCAACGTGCCCGTGTTGACACACCCCTCCAGGCGGATCTCCCCCAGAGAGTTCATCCGATACCTGGGAGCCACCTTTCCAGATGGGGGCACCCAGCCAACACCGCTCGCAGCGAGCGGATAGCGGTAGAGAAAGGTGTCCGCGAGGAGGACGACGCGCACCGAGTCCACATACACGAAGTAGCTGCTGGTGCCGGACTTCGAGACGCCGACGCTGGCGTAGCGCGCGGCGAGAGGGACGGTGGTGGGGCGGGCCCGGACACCCAGTATCTGCCAGACGTCAGACCCGGCCGAGTACGTCTCGGACACCTTCACGCTGCCCACGGTACTTCCCGCGGCGTCGTACCAGAATAGCCACAGCGCGGCGGTGTGGCTGAGGTTTTCGGGCGCTGGTACCAAGACGACAGCGGAAGGCGTCAGCCTGTCACCAGGCCGCACGGTGAATCGCTGGCTCTCCAACGTGGGTGTGCCCGTGCCCTGGAGGCGCACCGACCTGGAGCCGCTGAACACCGTGCTCGTCTCCGCCACCGCATCCACGCCCCAGGTGCCGCCCACCAAACGCCATGCGGCCGGAGGGCTGGATGGATCGGGATGGGACTCGAGGTCGGAGTTGAGAGGCAGCGCGGACCAGGTGACGTTCTGCGCGACATCACTCGGGGTGACGTACCTCGGGGCCAGTGTCACCTCCTCCGAGGCCGGGCCCACGTTGCCCTTCCTGTCTCGGGAGCGGACGCGGGCGTACTTCGTTGCTCCCGCCGTGAGTCCCGTCACGTCGAAGCACGTGGAGTTGCTCACCTCCCGCCGCGTGGCGCTGGAGAGGGCAGCGCCCGGGGTATCGTAGACGTGGAGTTCGTACTCCTCGGCGCGCGGGCCGCCCGAGGTGATGTTGGGGGCGGTGAAGGAGAGCACCGCGCCGGTGACGCTGTTGGTGACGCCGAGTCCGGAGGGAGCGGCGGGCCCGGTGAAGGGGGCGCCCGGGGCGATGCCGGCGCGGGACTCCATGGACAGCCAGGCTGCGGGCCCGAGGGAAGGCTTGCCGAGCAGGCGCAGCGTCGTCTTGGCGCTGGTGGAGGAGAGGGAGTGCGTCACCTGCCGGACGGCCAGGCGCTGCTCGGCGTTGAAGTTCACGCCGTTGGGGGTGAGGGCCACCAGGTCGGCTAGTTCGAGGGCCGGGTGGAAGCCCACCTCCACCGTGGCCCCGGCGTCCATGGTGGAGAGGTCGGCCAGGGCCAGGTCCGCGAGGCGCCCAGCCTCGGCGGCGGTGCGCAGGTTGGTGGAGGCCCCCTCGGTAACCCGCATGAGGCGGTGCAGGCGGGTGCCTCCGCTCGTCAGCCAGCCGAAGCGGGCGAGGGCGGTGGCGGACTCCCGGCGCACCGTCTTGCGCTTGGGCTGCCCGGCCGCGTCCAAGTCCGAAGCGTCCGGGTACACCACCTCCACCGCGGTGCGGACGTCCTCGAGCCCCATGCGCAGCTCGCCGAGGTACTGGTAGTCCGAGGCGGTGTACGTCCACACGGGCGCGGTGGCCGTCCTGTCCGGGCCCCACAGCCACAGGCCCCAGTCGCCGGTGTCCGGGCGCAGCTTCCAGCGCACCTCCCAGCCCCGGCCCACGGCCAGCTTCGAGAGCGCGTCCATGCAGGGCTCGTAGTCCTGCTTGTACTTCCCCAGGGCCTGGGCGGAGGCCACCGGGGTGTAGAGCGCGAAGTCGGAGAGCTGGGCGTCGGTGAGGATGGCGTTGCACACCGTCTCCAGCGGCACGCCGCCGTCGCTGCCGTACACCTTCTCCTCGTCCGTCCACACGTCCTGGAGGGCGGAGGACAAGTCCCTGCCGGTGAAGGTGATGATGTCCGGGTTGCCGGAGTCCACCGAGTCGATCCGGCCGAAGAAGAGGGGCAGCCACACCGGGAGGACGGGCTGCCCGCGAACGCCTACGGCCACCTCCACCCGGAAGCGCCGGTTGGGGTCCACGAGCGGCGCGTAGCTGCCGGCCAGGTTGTTGGCCAGGGAGCTCGTCATCAGCGGGGCGAGGGAGAGGCCGCGCACCTGGCGCATGAGGCGGACGGTGGCCTGCCCCACGGGCATGTCGAGGTTCTCATCTACGTCCACGCCCTCAAGGAAGTCCCGGCCCAGGAGGTTGGTGAGATCCCACCACTGGCCGTCCGGGCCCAGAATGCGCACCCGGCCGCGGGCGTGGTAGCCGGCGGGGTGCGTGAGGATGCGAATCAGTTGCTCGGTGAGGGGGCGCATGCCCAGGAGAAGCGGTGCTCAGGTGCCGTAGAGCGTGAACTCCACCCGCTCAGCCACGCTGGTGCGCAGCGGCAGCGCCTGCGAGGGGCCTACCTCGCCGAGGCACAGCACGCCGCCAGCTGGCAGGCGAGGATCCTCCACCAGCACGTACGGGAGAGCGGGCCACGGCCGTGTCTCGTGAAATGCAAACAATGCTGGCATCCACGCGTCTGGTGCTGCGAATGGAAGTATAACGACGTCGTCGACGTCGAAGACAGTCTGGCCTGGCGGGACGGTAAAGCCAAACGCCTGATCGTCTTCGTTGAATATCAATCCCGGCGGTAGTGGATCGGATGGGAAATTGATACCGTTATACCACCTGCCGGATGATGAATTCCAAGCAACGTGGTTCCAGGCAGACGCGCCGGGGGACACAAATCGACTGTAGAACATAACCGTAAAGCCACCATCCATCTGCGCCGCCCATGACACTGAGCCGCCTGCGGAAATGCGGAGATTGGCAATGCCTCTCCAGGGGAATACGGTAGAACGACTTACGCCGCTATGTGACACGGGGAACACGCAACGGGATGTGTACAGGAACGCTTCGGGTGTGGTGTCGTCGTCAAATGACAACACATCTCCATCACCCAGCACCAGCGCGCGCAGCAAATGTGCCTCAGGCACCATCAGTAGCCCCGAGGTGTAGCGCAGGTCTGCTTTGCGCACCCTGGCCGTGGAGCGCGGGGCGCCGTTGAGGGTGCGCGCCATCTCTCCCAGCGTCACCGGTTGCCACTCGGAGGCCGTTGCCTGCACCGCTACCCCGTTGATCTTCAAGAGGCTCATGGCGTCGTCAACCCCACATCCTGCCCGTACGGCTTGCGGCCGCGCCCGCCCCGGCTGCCGGCGCTGCGGTAGGCGACGTTGCCCAGGCGCGTCTCCAAGGAGGCCATGGCCGCGTTCTCGTCCTGCACGTACACGTTGATGGTGTCCACCACGGGGCCGGACGGCGCCGGGGCAGGCCCCGCGGGCGAGCTCGGCGCCGCGCCACCGCCCGCCCCGGCCGGGATTGAAGGCGTGGAGGTGGGGAGCGGCAGGGGGGAGGGGCGGGCATTCTGCGCCTCGAAGCTGCGCAGGGCATACTTCCAGCTGGAGGGGACGTTGGTGAGGCTCGCCGTCATCTTGTCCACCGCCGCAGTGGCCTGCAGCACCGCGGCGGCCTGCTCGGCCTGAGCCAGGGCCGTCTCGTAGGTGGCGTGGTGCAGTTGGTTGATGGCGCTCCTCAGGCCCGAGGTGTCGGACTTCGCCCCCTCCAGCCCCTCCGCCCACTCCAGGAGGAAGCCCAGGGGCTTGCCGCCGAAGAGGGTGATGTCGCCGAGGCTGCGCAACACCCCCTGTACCGCCCCCACAATCCCATTCCACGCTTCGCGGATGCCCAGGACGATCGTCATCACCGTGAGTCCGGCCGTCTTGAACACTTCGAAGAGCGTCTTCAGCGCCACCTCCACCAGGTACTTCACCGGCTGCATGACGGCGGAGAGGACCTGGCCGAGCACCTGGAAGAGCGGGGCCAACATGGTGCCCAGCAGCTGGAAGAGCGGGGCCAGCGGCTCGAGCACCTCGCCCACGGCGGTGAGCGCGGGGGACAGTCCGGACACCACCGACATGGCGAGGGTGGAGAGCCCGCCGATCAGCGGTTGCAGGGGCACCACCAACTGGCCCAGCGTGTCGGCCACCCGCTGAATGAGGGTGCCTACCATCTCCACCAGCGTCTTGAACTGCTCCGAGCGGGTGAGCAGATCGCCAAGGACGGCGGCCACCGCGCCGAGGGGGCCCGCGACGGTGGCTCCCTGGATGCCGGATTCGACGATCCCGGGTGCCTCGCCCATCCGCCCCAGGGCCTTGGACGCCAGCGCGTCCCGGGCCTGGGCGAGCGTCTCAGCGAGCTGCTTTGCCCGCTCGGCGATCGCCTGCTGCGCCTCCTTGGCGGCGGCAATGGCTGGCGTCAGGCTCTCCCGGAAGAGCAGCTCAAACTGAGGCGCCATCACGTTCTGGGCGAGCCATGCCTGTGCCTTCTCCATCAAGTCTTTCTGTTGGAGCGCCAGGTCAACCAGTCCGCTGGCCACGTCACGAGCAACGTCCAGTGCATCCTTCGCGAACTTCGCCGCGTCATCCGCTACCCGCTTCATCTCGTCGAGCGTCTTCGTCCCCTCGACGGTGTTGGGGTCTCCGATCTCCGGCAGGTTGATGGAGGGCAGTTCGACGCTGAATCCGAAGTCCTTCTTGAGCAGCGCCATGCCCCTGTCGTACGAGGCCTTCGCGGTGGTGAGCATGTCCACTGCTCCCGAGGCGCCATCCTTCAGGGCCTCGCCCGCCTTGTTGGCGATCTCCTGCACGCCCTCCATTGCCTCGCGCGCCTTGGCGCTGCCCGCGTCCCAGAGCTTCGTCACGCCCTGGTCCAGGTACTCCAACATCTTCTTGCCCGAGGTGTTGGCCATCGCCTCGAACATGGCGGACACCTTGTCGGCGCCCACCCACTTCGCCACCGGCGCGGCCATCTTCGCGATCCATCGCACCTGTGCTGCGATGAATTCGAAGGCCGCCTCCACGCCACGACGCAGGAAGCCCGTCAGAGACGAGAACATCTCCCCGACAAAGCTGGAGATAGTCTTCCCCAGCGCCACGGCCTCCTGGGTGATGCCCTCAAACCAGGCCTTGATCCCCTCTCCGGACTGCTCCCAGGTGTCGCGGAGCACGGCCGCCAGCACCACCAGCGAGCCCACCGCCAGGGCGATGGCGCCCACGGTGGCCAGGACCGGAGAGGCCGCGAGCGCCAGGGCCTTGAACTTCGCCGCGCCCACGGCGAGTGCCGCGGGGATGGCGACGATGGCGCCCTTGATGGCGGACACCACCTTGTCGAAGCCGGAGCTCACCCGCCCGACGTCGAGCATCTTGAACGTCTTGCTCGCGTCGGACTTGCCGAGCTCGCCCAGTTTCTTGGTGAGGTCTCCCACCTTATTGATCGTCATGACGACGGACGCCGCCATGGACGAGAAGCCCTTGCTCACCGCGGTGGCGGCAGGCCCGGCCACCCGCGCGAGCACCACCGTCCCCTCGGCAAAGCTCTTCGTGAAGACGAGCGAGCGCTCGAGCACCTTGGCCAAGCCCCCCACAACAGTCGCAATCTTCACGAACGCGACGATTGCATCCTTCTGTTCGGAGGTGAGGTTGCGCCAGGTGGCCACGGCCGTCTTCACCCATACCGTCATTTCCTGGACGAGAGGGATGAAGACGGAACCCACCTCCTTGCCCAGCGTCTGGAGCGAGCCCGTGAGATCATCCAGTGCCTTCTTGGCGGGCTCGGAGGTCTTGCTCGCTACGGCGAAGGCGCCGGCAGCAACGGCAGCCACCGACAGCAGGCCGTCCGAGAAGTCACCCAGGGCAGCTGCGGCCTTGGACATGTGCTCCTCGATGGTGTCCGCCGTCTCCTCGATCTTCTCCATGATGGCGTTGAGGTTCTTCACCGCCTCGCCGATGGCGGCGGTGACGGAGACGTAGAGGTCTCCGACCTTCAACCCACCTGGACCGTTTCCCGCGCCGGCCATGGCTCAACTACCTCTCCGGGCCTATTCGGCCTCGTAGATGACGGTGGAGTGACTGGTCATCGGACGTCCGTCCCGATGGGGCGCGGGCGGCTCACGTCCGGACGTCACGCTTTCTGCCTCCATGATCGCGTCTGCGGCCAAGGAGAGGATGTCCTCGAAGGGCTGTTCGCGCGCCGTGGCGAGCGTCCACCCCATCAGTCTGGCGACCCGGACTTCGAGGGCTCGGTCTGGGTCGCCTCGGAGTTTCCCTTGATGTGCTCCAGCGCGACGCCCGAGTGGGCCATGGCGCCGTTGATGTCGTCCTGCAGGTCCATCAGCCAGTCGGACTCGATGATCGTCTCCAGGTCCTCGGGGTTGCGTCGGTTGAACCGGGGGCGCACGGCGTCGGGGAGATAGATGACGCACGCGGCCATCCGCGCCATCACCCGCATGCCGCCATCCAGACCGATCGGCTTGTTGTCCTTGTCCGCGTCCCCGGCCTTCTGGGCCTCGGCCATGACCATGGCCGCGAGCGACGGCGAGATGCGCCGGAGGGCGAGCGTAACGGGCGTGCCGCCGATGTTGATGGTGACCGTCTTGTAGAGGCGGGGGGGGGAATTGAATGCATCGGTGGGCATATGGTCTCTGCGTGAGGATGGAGGGTGAGAGGGATTAGAATGCCACGGGCGGGCCGCTGAACTTCAGCCCGTAATCGAACGCCTGCGAGGTGCCGGCCTCGAAGTCGTTCGGGTCCGACTCGATCGAGACCTTGTAGCGCTTGCCCTTGCTGCCGGCGGACGCAGTCGGATTGGTCACGACGGAGATGTAGAAGTGCGTCTGGTTTTCCGAGGCGGCCGCCATCACCTCCTGGGTCGGGCTGCCCTGGCGCCGCTTGCCGGAGATGTTTCCGCTGAGCTCCGTCCAGACGATCGTGTTCTCGTCGTAGCCGTCCGAGTTGAGGAACTTGTCGGTTTCGTGGACGTTGTTGCGGGTCACCGAGAACTTCGATCCGGCCTCCAACTTATTGGCGTCGGAGAGCACCTCCTCGGCAGTCTCGTGAATGTGGATGGGTACCTTGTGGGCGATGATCGGCGTGGACATGGATAGCCTCACTTCTTGGGAAAGAGCTTCGCGAGAGACTTCATGAGCTGGCTGGACACGCCCTTGATGAGCAGGGGGCGCACCCCCTTCTTGAAGGCACGGCGCAACCACTCGGGGGGAATCAACAGGTGGCCCCAGTGCCAGCCCGCGTGAATGGACCCGGCCTCCGGATGGTCATACCCGGTGGTGACGGTGGTGCTCAGGGGCGCGCCCAGATTGTGGTGGGGGACACTGACGAATGACGTGTCGGCGAGGTTCAGCGGATCGTCCGGCGCTCCGCCGCGCGGGACCAGGAACTGCGCCTGGTCCATGCCACGCTGGGCCGCGTCCAGCACCGGCCTGTCCAGGTCGCTCAACACCCGCTCCGGTTGCGAGCGCAGACGCTTGAGCGCGAGGACGTTGACCTCGACGGACTTCCTCACCCTGTACAAGCCGCGTCCCATGCCCCGGAGAAGGGGCGGCTCACGGCAGGGTGGGGAGCGGTTCCGAGGAGCCCGGCGGGTAGATGCGCCAGCCGAGCTCGCGCTCGGTGGCCAGCCCACCCCGCGCGCGCCGCAACCAGTCGGAGTGCGACGGAGCCGTCCAGTCCGCGCCCTCGGGGTCATCCGCGGCGACGGGGTCCTCCAGGAACCAGGAGCACTCCAGGGTGTCGTGGCTGTCCGGGCATAGCTTGGTGTGCAGGGCCACCGCCAGCTGGCGCACGTGCGGCGAGTCCAACGCCAGGGCCGCATCTTCCTCGGCTGCCTTCACCTCGAGCGCCGCCACCTCCGCGCGCTTCGCCTCCAGCTCCCGCTGTGTCCGTGTCCCCATGTGCACTCCTCAGTTGGTGATTTCCCAGCCCACGACGACGTTGGCCGTGGCGGAGGCGTTGCCGTAGATGATGAAGGAGCCAGCCGCCGGGACGGCGCGCACGCGGACGAGGGTGGCGTCCTCGTTCACCTGCTGCACCCAGACGCGCACCAGCGAACTGGCCGTGCAGCAACTGTTGGTGATGGTGACGGACGAGGCCCCGGCGAGGATGGCGCTCTTCCCTGCCGGGGTGTTGAGCGTGGCGTTGCCCGGGGCGGCGCTGCTGTCGCCCGTGTTGAGCAGCGGCTTGCCGTCCCTGTCCACCGCCCACCTGCGCACCTCGGCGCCGCCCGTGCCGCTCGGCTGCGTGAACTCCACCAGCACGCCGCCAGCGGCCATGACGGCCGAGGTGGTGAACCGGTGCGCGACGGTGGAGGGCGTGGATGAATAGGACAGCAGGCCCGTGGTGGAGCGGCGCAGAACGCCGCCCTGCAGCACAACCTCCGTCCCCACGATAAGCGAGCCAACGGTGGCAGAGGAGCCACCCGCCGGGCCGAAGAGGAAGCGGGAACCGTTCCAGAGGAGGACGTCCGCATTCGCGGTGTCGGCCCCGAGCTTCAGCCAACTGCCCGCGGGGATGCGGAAGGCCACCGCGCCCGAGGCGACGTCCACCACCTCGAGCACCCCGGAGTGCTTCTTGTTGGAGAGCGTCTGGGCGTCCGTGGTGCCCACCAGGCTGCCGACCACCCCGTGAGCCGCCGTCACCGAGGTGTGGCTGGTGAGTGCGCTCGCGTTCGCCTTCAGCGCCAGGGCGTCATTCACCGCCGAGGCGTCGGCCTTCGCCGCCAGCTGCGCCGCCGTGGCCCGTCCTGACACGTCCGCCTGAATCTCCTCGAGGGCCCCCTGGACTGTGCTCGCCGCGAGCTCGCCGGCCGGGATGACGAGCACCTCGGCGGCGGTGGGTATGGGGGGCAGCTCGCCCAGGGCCAGCCAGGTGGTGCCGGTGGACACGCGCAGCAGGCCCGCGTCCGTGTCGAAGACGAGGGCCCCGCGGTGCTCACCAGGGGCGGGGAGGCTCGCGAAGGGAAGGGCGCCCAGGCGTAGCAGCCCGGCCACCGAGGCCTCGCCGGTGACGGACAGCCCGCCCACGCGCAGGGTGGCGTCGCGGGAGAGCGGCACCACCACGCCCGGCGCGGTAGCCGAGAGGTACTCCAGCCCCACGGTGAAGGACCAGCGCGGACGGTGCTCTTCGTCATCGCCGAGGTACGTGGGTCCGCCGTCCTCCGGGTCCACCAGCACGTACTCGCTGGGGTGTAAGTCGTACAGGGCGCTCCATGCGGCGCGGGCGCGGGCGCCGTCCGTCACGTAACTGCCCGGCTCCCGTGTGCCCCGCACCATCACCGTCACGGACTCGCGGTGGTAGGCCAGCCCCGTGTTGGCCAGGTACTTCTCCGGCTTCTCCGCACCCGAGTGTCGACAGGCAATGAACGCGTCCGGCGCCGTCGCGGGGTACGGGCCCGGGTAGAGGGTGGGCGGGTTGGCGCTGGTGCTGCCCAGCCCCGCCGCTTCGAGCAGTAGGGCGACGTCGAGCTCCACGTCTCGCAGGCTCATAGCGCGGCCTCGGTGTGGTCGAAGTCTCCCGTCTCCAGCGCCTTGCGCTCCCAGGCGCGCAGGGCCCGCTTGCTGGCGCCCACGTCCTCGGGGTCCTCCCCGGGCAGCCACAGCAAGTCCTTGGAGGTAAAGCGGGCGGTGGTGAAGAGCGTCCCCTCGCTCACCACCTGGCGCCCGTCCGCCGCCTTCACCAGTCGCGCACCGGGCTGCCATCGGCAGGGGTGGGGCTCAGCGGGGCCGTAGCGCTCCACCATGCGCAGCCGCGGGTCCGGGTTGGTGGAGTCCGGGCCCAGGTTGCGCTTGATATGAAACGTCTCCCTCATGTCGCCGGCCCAGAGGCTCATGTGCTCCCCCGCCCCGGCTTGCGGTGGTGGGCTGCGAGTTGCGCTGCGATGAGAGGAATGGCCACCTTGCCGCCACGCATCGAGTCCGCGCCCCAGGAGATAGAGGCGTCGCCGAGGCTCTTCGTCGTGACGTCTGGGTCCTGCCCAAGCCGGCGGTACCACGCAGTGAGCACCAGCAGCGCGGCCTCCTCCAACTCCGGCGGAAGCTCGCTCGTGAGGGTGCTGGAGGGCTCCGCCTCCAGCGCCAGGGCCACCTGTCCGGGTGTCCTCCACCCCGAGTCGAAGGACACCACGATGTCCCCGCTGTCGTGCGCCTGGAGGGGAATGGGGACGATGCCGGCGGTGCTGCTGCCGGTGAAGGGCCAGCGCCCGCGGCGGCGCACCAGGCGCCCGGCCCGGGGGCAGTCGATCGCCACCTCGCCCTCGGCGAGCTCGGCGCCGTGCACCTTCACCGAATGCAGCTGCCGCACCTGCCCCGCGCGCAACCACACGTACACGCCGCCCTGGCCCACCACCGTCTCGTCCACCTCCTCGCGCAGGTGGGCCTCGTAGCCCAGGAAGTTGGCCAGTGCCCGGCTCGCTGCGGTGATGAGGGCGGGCAGTTCGGCGTCCGAGGTGGACACCCTTATCCGGGTGGCGGCGCGGGCCAGCGTGGTGAAGTCGTAGGGCGTCGGCACGGGCACCTCCAAACGAAACCGGGGAGACACCCAGAAGAAGGGGCGCTCCCCGGCGGAGGGTTGCGGCAGTGTTAGACGGGCAGGTTGCTCGAGCCCGCCAGGGTGAGGTTGGCGGCCACGGCCTGCTCGGGCGCGGTACCTCCGGTGAAGGCCACCACCACCTTGGTGCGCACGTACCCGTGGCCGGACGGCAACTCCACGAGGTTGATGTCCACCTCGCCGCTCTTCTCGTCGGCGGTGAGCGTCACCGTGGTGCCGGCGACGTCCGCCCAGGTGCCATCCGCCGCGCTGGCGGTGGAGGACTGGAGCGACACCGTGGTGCTCTGCGTGGTGGGCCCGCCCGTGGCGCTGCCCGTGCTCGCGGTGAGCACGGCCGACTTGAAGCCCACCACGCTGAAGGCGTCGCCGTAATCGGTGGAGGCGGAGAGGGTGGACGGCGGGTAGCCCTGCACGGCCCCCGAGGGGCCCGCGGTGCGCAGGTACGCACCAATATTCGTGGACGTGGGGTGCATGATTCGTTCTCCAGGGGTGAGACGAGAGAGGGGGATCGGACCGGGCCCGCGCAGCACCCAGCCCAGCAGGCATCAGGACAGCGCGACGTTGTCCGAGTAGGCGAACGCCGTATTGTGGCGCAGCTTCCAGTCCGGCTTGGAGATGGCCTTGACCATCGTCAGGTCCTCGGCGAAGTGCGGCTGGCTCATGTCGAGGATGATGTCACCCGTCGAGTTGTCGAGGCCGAAGTAGAGCTGGGAGGCGAGCCCGAAGAAGAAGTAGTTGTCCCCCAGGCTCTCGGTGATGTGGACGGGCTTGCCGTTGAGCTTCCCGGACTCGAGCTGATCCCGGTAAATGAACCCGCCGTTCTCGAAGCGCAGCGCCTTCAGCGCCGACTCCACCGCGCTGGAGAAGGTCCAGAACGGCGAGTTGCCCTCCAACTCCAGGTTGCTGGCCTTCACCTTCTGCTCCATCGTGTCGATGAAGCGGATGACGTTGTTGAGGTTGGCCTGGGTGATGGCCACGCCGGGCACCTTGTTGGAGTCCTTCACCTGCAGGACGATGCCCCGCGGGTTGGCGCCGGTACCGTCACCGATGAACCCCGCCTTGTCGGCCGCCAGTGCCATCGCCGCCAGGAGATCATCAGAGAGCATCCCCGCGGAGTCGATGCTGGGGTTGCGCAGCATGTCGTTGGAGGGCTCGTAGATGGCCATGAGCTTGTGGCCCTCCAGGATGACGGCGCCCGTGTCGATCTTGTTGATGGTGGGAGCCTTGCCCTCCGCGACGAACTCCGCCGTCGCTCCGCCGTTGAGCCGGCCGATGTTGAGCTTGCCGGTGAAGACCTCCTTCCGGGCACCGGCGCGCAGCAGCACCGTCTTCGGACGGAGGAGCTCGATGATCTCCGAGCTGTACTCCTGCGCGAGCAGGGAGCCGCCCTGGGAGAACAGGGACTCGTAGGCGCTCGCGCTCTTCTTCACCCAGTCGCGCAGCGACGCCGAGGACTTGGATGCGTGCATGGGGTGATTGGCCCAGAGCGACTTGATGCGCAGGCCCATCGCCACGCGCAGCTCGTCGCGGCTCGGACCCTTGGCGCCCTTGCCCGCAGTGTCGGCCGGGGCGGCGGAGGTGCGGCGCGCCAACTCCGCCGCCATCGCCTTGGCGGTCTCGGCGGCAATGGCGCGCTGAATGACCTTGGGAAACTTCATGGTATGTGTCTCCGGTGGAGGGGCGCCCTTCGCGCCTCGGTTGGTGGGAAGAACGGGCGGCTCACTTCGCCTTCGGCTTGACGAGTGCGTCGAGGAAGGACTTCAGCTCCTCCTCCTCCTCGGACGTCATCTCCTCGCCGTCACCCGCGCTGGCGGCCTCCTCCGGCGTTTCGGCGTCGGTGCTGGCCTCCTCCTCGCCGGGCGTCTGCTCCGCGGTCTCCTCGCCCAGGAGCTTCGTCAGGGCCGCCTCGATTCGGGCAATCGCCTCCATGCAGGGCTTCATCGCCTCGTCCACGGCGGCGCGTATGGCATCGAGATCCGCCTGCTCGAGCGCCTTGGACTGATCGCCCTCGGCAGGGGGTGGGGTCTCGGTCTTCTGCTTCTGCTGCTGGGCCTGGTTCTTCACGCGGAGTGCCTCCGGGTTGGCGGGGATGTTAGTGATTGAGACCTCCAGCAACTCCACCTCCTCGTAGTCGAGGCCCCCTTCCTCGTTGTACGCGTACTTGAGGAAGCGGAAGCGGATGCTGCAGGTGCGAAGCGTTCCGGCCGCCACCTTCGCGGCCACGTCCTTGGAGAGTTCGCCGATGCCATCGAAGGCGGGCTCCATGAACCACTCGCCGCTCTCCTGAAACACGCGACAGGTGCCGATGGCGGGCTCCCAGTCGTTGTGGTTCCAGAGCAGGACGGGGTTCTGGTCGAAGTTCTCCGTCTTCAGCGCGCCCGTCTTCACCCGGTCGCGGTGCCGATCCAACACCTCGGAGGTGATACGGAAGACGGGCTTCGCGTCGGCAGCGCCCTCGGCTTTCTGCACGAGCTGGCCGAGGGCCTTGATGACGCCATCAGCGGGCGGGGTGGGCTTGAGCTTCATGCTCGTGGAGAAGGGGCGGGACTACTTCTCCGGGCCGCGAGGGGGCGGCGGGTTCTTCGGTGTCTTGTCGTCGTCCTGCACCGGCTGGGCGCCCGGCAGCGGCATGAAGGGCACGCCCTCGAAGCGCTTGAGGGGCGGCAGGCCGCCGTGGGCGCGTGCCTCGTTGAGGAGCACGTGCGGCCCGTAGCTCGCCGTCATGGCCTGGTGCGTGCGCTCCCAGGAATGGGGACGCGGATCGTGGTACTCTAGGAGCGCGTCCGCGTCGATGAGTGGCACCAGGCGCAGCTGGTACTCGGTGCGAAGGAACTCCAGGCGAGGGAGCACGGCGTACTCCGCCAGGGTGTACTTCGCTGCCTCGGCGGTGGAGCGGTTGGAACTGGTGAGATCGCCCAGGAGCTCCGGGGGGATATTGAAGCACTGGCGGATGTAGTCCCTCAGGCCCTTCTCCGCCTCGTCCATCTGGAGGGCGCGGAAGTCCTGCTGGATTTGGGAGAGCGTCACCTTGCCTGGGACGAACCACACCCACCCGGCGCTGCTCGGTTTGTTGCTGCGCTCGGTGTACTTCTTCTCCATGTCCTCGGCGACGTCCTCACTCTCCTCGCCCTCGATGCCCACGGTGGCCGCCGGCAGGCCACCCCGGGCGAACGTCGCCTGGCGCGCCTCCTGAATGGACTCAGCGGTGTCGAGCTCGTTGCCCAGGGCGTGCCCGCGGCCGACGCCCCGGCCGTACAGGTCCTCGGGATCCAGGTGGCGCAGCCAGAGGATCTCCGACTCCTCCACCGAACTAGAGAGGCGGTTGTAGGTGACGAGAAAGCGGCTCGGCTCGCCCGCGGCGCCGGGCATGTGCGTCACGCACTGGGGCGGCAGTATCTCGAAGCCAGCCACGCGGCGCTGTCCGTCCAGGGTTCGGCGCAGCCAGAGGAAGGATTCGCCCGCCAGGTCGAGGTGAATCTGCTGCACTTTGCGCAGCTCGCGCCCGGTGAACATGGGGTGCGGCGCCTCAAGCACGTTGAGCAACTCGTGCTCCGCCAACTCCACCAGGTGCCCGCGTGCGAGGCCCCGGGCCAGCGCCTTGTGACGCTCCAGCCCGCCGAGCTTGTCCCGCTCGGAGCTCGGCATCCCCTTACAGGCGCGCGCGAGCGCCTTGCCCTCCTGGCTCACCGGCACCAGCACTCGCCAACGGGGCGTGGCCACGGCCTCGGCCACGGTGTCCACCACCGCCTGCAGCCACGCGTTGGATCGGTAGGAGGCCAGCACCGCACGCGAGCCCCGCCGGGGCGACATGGGGAACATGGGGATGCCATGCACCGCGGGGCGCCCGGCGCCCGGGCCCAGCAGGAGGCCGGTGTACGCGGCCTTGAAGCGCTCGAAGAGGGACGGCCTGTACCTGGAAGCCATGCCCGGTAAGAAGGGGCGCGCCGCTACTCCTCGTTGTCCTCGTCCTCCTGCTGCTGGCCCGCCTCGGCCACCTTCTTGAGGGCGCCCTTGTTCTCCCGCTTCGGGCACACGTACTTGAAAATGGGCCACGCGAAGGCGTCCGCGCGGTCGTCCCGCGCGTGCCCGCCCTCCTGGCCGGTGAACTTGGCCAGTTGCTTCTCGAGCTCGTGGTGCTTGCCCACCATGTGCACCAGCCCCGCCTCGGCGAGCTGGGACACAGGGGCCGCGCGCTCCGCCTTGCTCTGCCGGGCCCGCTCGCCCTTCACCTTCACGGTGGCATCCACGTTGCGGACGCAGTCCTTCACGAGGCTGCCGCCGGTGTTCGTCTCCGCGAAGATGAACGTCTTCCTCCTGGGCGCCAGGTGCTTCCACCGGTGCACCGCGTCCACTGCTACCTTCGCCCACGCAGAGGACTCCGGACTGCGCATGGACAGGTCCTCGAGCACGTAGGTGTGGACGAGCCCGTCCGCCTCCTCGCGGATGCCCTCCACCACAATGCCGTGCTGGTCGCTGTTCACCTTTTCGCCCGTCGCCGGGTCCACGCCTACGACGATCTTGTCGAAGAGCGGCCGCAGCTCGCCTTTCGCGTCCCGGCGCTCCGGAATGGCGGCGAGGCTCTTCACCCGCGAGGCGTTCCAGTTGACGCACTGGTAGATGCAGGCGCTCATCCCCCAGAAGAGCTCGCCGCCGTACTCGCGCCGGCCATCCGTAGTGTTGATGAGGCGCAGCGCGCGGCGCACCGTCGCCGGGTCCAGGTTGGCCGCGTTGTCGAGGGTGGTGGAGCGCGCGAGGTAGAGTCCCTCTTTCTCCGCCAGAATCTGCTCGAAGAGCGGGGTGGGTGCCGGGGTGGTGGTGATGACGAGCCGGGCCGGCAGGTCCAGCTGCTCCATGCGCGGGGTGCGCACGCGAGCCACCTTCCGGCACTCCTCGTACACGTCCTCCGGCTTCTTCTTCCACGCGACGATCTCGTCCAACCAGACGAAGGTGACGTTGTAGCCGCGGAACTTGTCGGGCCCGGCCTGGGCGGGGACGTAGAAGGCAAGCGCTCCGTTGGGGAACACCAGCGTGCGCTTGCTGCGCTGGTGCACCGGCTTGAACCAGGGTGGCGCCAGGGTGAGGATGCCGCTCAGGCCCTCGAGCTGGTTCTTGCGGATCTCCGAGTCGGTGGGGCCGACGATGAGGATGCGCGCGTTGGGGTCCTTCCGCGCCTCCTCGAGCACGGCAACAGAACCCGCGTACGTCTTCCCCGTGCCACGGCCCCCGAGGAAGAACCACGTGCGCCACTTCGTGGAGTCCGGCGGGGGCTGCTGGACCGGCCGGAGCCAGAAGCGCGGCTCGTAGTACCAGGCCAGCACCTCCGCCTGGTTCAACCGCAGCTGCTCGGCGATGCCGGGGTGAGAGGCCAGTCCCTCCGCCACCTTCTCCGCCTTGCGCAACTGCTCGCGGAACTTCATCGCCGCGAGGTCAGAGAGCGAGAACCGGCCGAGGTTGTCCGAGGAGAGGATGGGGATGCCGGCGAAGGGGTTGCGACTCGGGGGGCTGACAGCAGGGGTGGCCATCACGCCCCCTCGGAGCTGGCGCCATCGGCCTGCTCTCCCTGTTCGGCCTCGGCGCGCACCTTGGCGAAGAGCGCATCGCGCGTGTCCTCCAGTTCGAGGAACCGCCGGAGCTTCGTCTCAATCGCTTTCACCGCGTCCTCGGGTGTGACCAGGTCGAAGGCGGCTCCAAGCCCATTGGCCTGCTGCGTCGGAGCCGCCTCCCGCGGGACGGTGAATTCCTTGGGCTCCGTCACCGACATCAGCCAGGTGACAAAGCGCGGGTTCATGTGGCGATCGGTGACGCTGCGCTCGCCCAGGTTGATGAGGTACGCGCGCCGGTGGGCCCGGGCGTACTCCACCTCCATGTAGAGCTGGGTGTAGAGGCTGCGCTTCTTGCGAGCCGCCGCGTCCTTCCCCCGGCGCAGCCACTGCCCAACACAGTCCTCGGTGGTGCCCGCTCGCGCAGCTGCGGACCGGAGCACGCCCGTCCGGGCGATCTCCCGGGCGATGACGAGCACCATGTCCGGGGTGAGGGACGTCCGGGGGCCACGCAGCCCGGTGGGCTCGTAGCCCTCCAGCGGGTCCGGGGCGAGGGGCACATCCCCGCCCTCGCCCCCATCCGGGCCATCGAGCAGCTCCGGCGGCAGGTTCCGAGGGCGGGCCATGCCCTGAAGAAGGGGTGGCCTGCCCTCGCCGGGCTACGCTGTCGCGGTGGACTCGGCCGGCGGCGTCGCCAGGGCGCGAACACGCTCGTTCAGCGCCTTCGTCACGCTCTCGATGAGGTTGGCCACCGGTTCCTCATCGCCGCCCACCGACTTCGTGGCCTCGGCCAGGTCGCGGGTCGCCGAGGCGATCTCCGAGATGCCCATGAGGAAGGGGTCGGTCCGGCCCTCCGGACCGTTCACCACTTCCTCCACCTCGGCCTTGAACTCGGCCAGCCGGGTGTCCAGGTCGGTGGTGTCGATGCGGAGCGTCGCGCTCTGGCCCAGCAGCGCCCGGGCCTCACGGACGCTCGCGAGCCACCCCGCTTTGACGAGGGGGCGGCAGATCTCGAACTCGGGGAGCTCGGCGCCGGTGACGGCGGAGCGCCCCCCCGTCACGCCGCCGTACGCCATGTAGAGCTTGTCGGCGATGGCGAGGTCCTCGGGCGTGGCCTGGGCCAGCATCGTCTCGGCCGCCTGCAGCATCTCGAGCGGCGGCGTGTAGGGGGTGGCGGTGCTGCTGGACTGGGTCGGCATGGATGCCCTCCTGGGCTGACTGCGAGGTGACACCCACGAAAAGGGGTGCTGGCTCGTCCGTTTTCGTGCCGATCCACACCCCCTCCCGGCGCTCAGTCGGACGTGGTTCCGCGCGTTTACGGCCCAGGTAGCGGCCCTACACCCCAAAATTCAGGGGGTCGTCCGACAGTTTCCGGCGGGAAATCCGTGGGGTAACCGGGTGCGCAGGATTGTACCCGCCGAGCAATCCAAAGTTTGACCCCACTGTACGGTTTTTTGGGGTGGGGGTGACTACATGTCGCACATGTAGGACATGTATTGCGTTTCACTCTCACGGTAACGCTGTGCATGTAGGACAGGCGCTCGCCCCTTCTCGCTGGGCATGAGCACCCCCACCACCCCCGAGTCCAAGCCCTCGCCCTGGCTCACCATGGCGGTGCCCATCGTCGTCACGCTGCTCGGGCTCGCCGTGCAGTGGGGCACGCTGGGCGCCGACGTGCGCCACCTCGAGCGCCGCACCACCACCGTCGAGACGGACCTGTCCCGCGTCGCTGCCACCCAGAGCAACGCCGCCATCCAGGCTGGACGCCTCGAAGAGCAGCTCCGAGCCCTCAACAGCGAGATCGCCCGCCTCTCGCGCGCCGTCGAGAAGCTGACCGAGAAGCCGCAGGCGAGCCGCTGACCCTTTCACCCCGGGCCCGGCGTGCCGGCGCCCATCACCCAGGAGCACCCATGCGTCGCCTGTCCCTGTCGTCCCTCGCCGTCATCACCCTGCTGTCCCTGTCCGCCCCCGCGCTGGCCGAGCCCCAGGCCGAGTCCACGGGCGCGGGCCTCGTCACCGCGCACCTGGTCTCCCAGGCCCAGACCCAGAGCACCGCGCCCAAGGTGGCCCTGCCCGAGGCGCCTCCCCCCGACACCTCCACGTCCGGCGAGGTGCAGTTGGGCGAGGTGGTGAAGTTGGTGGCCCAGGCCGTGAGCTCCCGGAACTGGGGCCTGCTTGCCTGCGCGGTGGTGCTCGGGCTCGTGTACGTGGTGCGGCGCTTCGGGGTGTCCAAGCTGCCCTGGCTGCGGACGGACGCGGCCGGCATCGCCCTGGCGCTCGTGACGGCGGCCGGACTGCAACTCTCCGCCGCTCTGGGCGCCGGCAGGCCGGTGACGCTCTCGCTGGTGCTGGGCATCCTCACCACCGCCGCGGGAGCCTCGGGCCTGTTCAGCTGGGGAGCCAAGCTGAAGGCGGCGACCACGAGGCCCGTGCCTGCCGACATCCGATTGCGCTGACCTGCACCAACCCCTGAAGCACGAAGGGCCCGGTCTCCACCTCGGAGCCGGGCCCTTCCTTGTTCTGTAGCTGTGTCTATGCGTCCACTGCGCTTGACCCCGAACGCCTACAGCGGGGCGAGAACCGGAAGCGCGACCAACGCCGCCGCGATGGCCGCCGCCGCAGCCGCCGGGGTGATCTCCACCTGCTTCGCCTTCAACTCCTCGAGCAGTTCCTTGAGGAACGGGCGCATGAACGACTCGGCCTTGCTGGCATAGGGGGCGATGGCCTCGGCACCGCGCTGGCCACCCTGCCTGTTGCACCAGTCGTCATGGCTGTTGCGGAAGTGCTCCAGCGCATCGTCCGCACCGGTGAGGCCGAACAGCTTCCCGGACATGGCCTCCTGGGTGGCCTTGATCAGCTTCTCGGCAGCCGTGGCGTTGGCGCACTCCTCCTCGGCCTGGTTGAAGCCCAGGGACCTGGCCACCGGCTCCACCATCCGCCGGACGGCCTCGTAGAGATTGCGCTCGGCGGTGCGCGTCAGGCCCGTTTTCGTGTTGATGCTGTACGGCGCGGGCGCGGGCGTCTCGGCGTAGGCGATGGTGGCACCGAGGAGCGAGAGGATGGCGATGGCCCGGACTCCGAACGACATGCTGATGAACCGCATGAGACCTCCGATGGCACCGGCGCGCGGGATGCGGCTGGTGTGCGAACCAGAAGGGGTGCCGCCTCATGCCGAGGGGCGAGCCGGCACGTAGCCGGTGCCCCGGCAGGGATCGCAGCTCGTCACCACCACCGAGGTTCCGCCGTCGCTGCCCTCGTCATCCCCGGTGCCACCGCACGCCGAGCAGACGGCGCGGCCGATGGCCTGACTCTGCCGGGCGAGGAACAGCTGGCGCTCGAGCTCCCCACGGAGGCTGTCCGCGTCCACCCCCAGGAGCCGGAGGTTCTTCCGGCGGCCGGAGACCTCCATGTAACGCAGGTTCCAGTCCGCCTGGGCCGAGAGCGTGCCGTCCGCCTTCACGAGGGACAGGGCCGACTCGGCCTTGGCGAGCTGCTCTCGGGCCTGCAGCTGGCGCGTCTCGACGTCCACGACGTTGGCGCGGAAGGCCTCGGCCCGGGCCAGGTCGACGGTCGCGAGCTCCTCGAGGAGGGTGGAGAGGGAGGGGGGGGTGGGCAGGTGCGACGGAACGGGGCAGGGCATGGCAGTCCTCCTTGTGGGTGGGTGTGGAAAGACACGAGCCCCGGACGGCGGGGGGAGGGCCGTCCGAGGCTCGCGGAGGCCGGGGCTAGTCGGCCTCTAGTCGTGGTTGTTGGTGGGGTGGCACTCACCGGCCACTCCGTGCGCCCGGCACTTCCACTTGTACCAGTCGCAGGTGCACTGAAAGAGGGTCGCCTCGGCGCAGCACCGAACGACGTGGGCGAGGTTGCCCGGGCCGTAAACGATCGCGGGCTCCTCGGGCTCCGGCAGGCCCATCAGCTTGCGGTGGCGCTCGGTGAGGTGCATCGGCATACCGAGGAGAAGGGGTGGACGTGAATATCCACTGGGAGACAGCGTCGGTGCGGGTGAGGTACAACCCGGCGCGGGAGGGATTCACGCGCCATGGCCGACACGCAGCGGGGGAACCAGCTCGGGCAGTACCAGCTCGGACCGAGGTACAGGGACACGCAGGACATGGGTCGCATCTACCGGGCCCACAACGTGGAGACGGGCGCGCCCGCGCTGGTGCTGCAGCGCACCGAGCGACAGGTGGACGAGCAGCCCCTGGCCAACTGGCAGGTGCGCGTCACCTCCTCCGTGTCCCCGGCCTTCCTCGCCCTCGAGGTGGAGTGCGCGCCCGCAGCTGGCCTCCCCGCCGATGTCGCCGAGGAGTTCGTGGTCATGATGGGAGACGCTGAGCAGCTCGCCAACGCCGTCGTGGACCGCCCCGAGACCCTGCCGCACCTGCGCGCCGCACCCCGGCATCCCGCCGCGCGGACCACCCCCGATCAACAAATTACGAAATTTCGTAATTTCGAAACTCGCCCCGCCCCGAGCTGGCGCCGTCCCTTCCTCGCCGCGGGGCTCGTGGCCGCAGCTGCCGCCGTGCTCCTCCACCTGGGCGGAGCCGAGCCGCCCCCCCACTACGAGCCCGGCGCCGAACTGGCCCAGGGCGACGTGGACGCCGGGTGGGGCTGGGATGACGCCTCGGTCGCCACGGGCATGGTGCTCACCAACAGCGCCGATGACCTCCCCATCGTCCTGGCCCGCGCACTGCCCAAGAAGCCGTTCTCCAACCAGAAGCGCCCGCCGTGCGAGAAGCTGCTCGAGGTGGAGATCAACAACGGATGCTGGGTGCCCCACGAGGTGCGCGCTCCCTGTCCGGACCGCCTGTATGAGTTTGGGGGCAAGTGCTACCTGCCGGCTGCCAAGCCGGAGTCGTCGCCGCGGGCCCTCTCGCGCCAGTCGCTTGCGTTTGACCGGCCGTAGGCGTATCTATTGCCGTTAGTTGCAGTTCCCTGTTGCCGGACCACCTGACTGCAAGCAGGTACCAGCAACACCCCGAAGACATCGCCGACCTTTTTCTGTGCTGGTCGGCCTCAGGAAAGCCCGCCCCTATGGACTGCCCTGGGGGTCGGCCTCGGACGCCTCGCACCGGCCTTGCAGACGGTGCTGAGGCGTCTGTTTTTGGGGTGTGCGATGGGGGATGTCCGCAGTAGCACCCGACAGCACCGGCGCGCAGCGCCCGCGTGGCACGTCCGAGGTGGACGCGTCCCGGTTGTGGCTCGATTGGTGCTCAATCCTTTCTCAGACGTCACCGGCACGCGCGGCTTGTATGTGCCGGTTCGCCCGCCGTCAGGGTCCCCTGTGACCGAGCTCACAGGCCGCCTGACGCGTTTTGTCACCGCGCTCTATGGAGCGGCCCTTTCGGTAGTCCGTCTTCCGAGACAGCGCGGCCAGCCCATGGACGGGGTGCGCCAGAACGGAGCGATGCCCCGTGCCAGAGTGGCGCAAGGGCGCTGGCACAATAGTTGTTAGCAAGTGAACGGCACGTAACCTGGGGGAGGCGGGGGGGGGAGCGGGGGAAACACCAACGCAGACGTGACGGCCGACACAGGAGCTCGCGCTCCGCGTGTTGCCGTGGAGCGCCCGACGACGATGACGAACTGCAACAAGAACGAGAGAAGGCCGAAGCTGGTGCAGGTGCCCGAGGCCGGGCTCTGGGACACCGCCCAGGTGGCGCAGTACCTGAAGGTGTCGAAGTCCTGGGTGTGGAAGCAGTGCCGCGAGCGCCTGGGGCTGCCCTTCATCGAGCTCGGCGAGCGCAACTACCGCTTCAACCCCGAGGCGGTGAAGGCCTGGCTGGCGTCCCAGAGCGGGCAGCACGGGCAGGTGGGCTGAGCCGTGACGAGCGCGTACTTCCGGCCCAACAAGAAGGGGAAGGCGGTGCTGGCCGCCGGCAAGCGCCTGCAGCGGCGCGCCCCCGACTTCGGCACCTGGTGGATCCGCTACCGGGATGCCGCGGGGCGGTTGGTGCGCGAGCGTACGTCCGCGAGGATGGAGGCCGAGGCCGAGCGGATGGCCCAGGAGAAGGCGCTCCACGCCGAGCGGGTGGCCTCGGGCCTGGCGGCGCCCGCGCCGGTGCCGATGACGTGCGAGGAGCTCTTCACCCGGTACCTGGATGCCAACAAGCACCTGGGCTCCCAGGCCCCCATGCGCTCGCAGGTGAAGGTGTGGCTGGTGCCGCACTTCAAGAGGAAGCCCGTGGCGGCCGTCACCCCGGCGGACTGCGACGCGCTTCTCATGAAGTCCAGGGACGCGGGTCAGGAGCCGGCCACGGTGCGCCAGTTGCACATCCGCGCGCGTCTCGTCTTCAAGTACGCCGTGCAGCTCGGCGCCATCCGGGAGAACCCCTGGGATCGCGTCCCCAGGCCGAAGGTGTCGGTGAAGACGCCCCGCTTCCTCTCGCGCGAGCAGGTGGCCGCGCTGCTGCAGGCCGCCGGGCAGTACCGCCTACTGCTGCTCACCGCGGTGCTCACCGGCATGCGCCGGGGCGAGCTGGCGGCGCTGGCCTGGGGGGACATCCACTGGGACGAGGGCCCCCTGGGCCTCATCCACGTGCGCCGCAGCTGGAAGCGCGACACCACCAAGGGCGGCAAGGAGCGGATCATCCCCCTGCACCCCGCGCTCCGGGCGGAGCTCGAGGCCGCCTTCAGGGCGCTGCCCCGGGACGGGCAGGGGGCGCTCGTGGAGCCGCTGGTGTTCGCCTCGCCCGAGGGCGGGTTGCGCAACGAGGGGTGGCACACCGCGAAGCTGGTGCGCCGGATTGCCGCTCGCGCAGGGGTGGAGCTGCCCCGGGGCTTCACCTTCCATGACTTGAGGAAGACGTTCCTCACCCACCTGTTGGCGGACACGTTGGGAAACCTCGGTGCCGGCCAGCAGCTCGCTGGGCACTCCACGCCCGCCGTCACGTCCACCTACTACCTGGGCCGGAACATCGACTTCCTCTCCCAGGCCGTCGAGTCCCTGAGGCTGGTGGAACCAGCTTCAGCACCCGAGCACAAGGCGAGCACACGGCGCCTGAAGCTCGTCAGCAACGCAGCAGGAAGCACCAGAAAGGGGCAGCAATAATGCGTACTTACGGTTCGCCGCCTCCCCGGCGGAGTCCGAGGGCCTTCATCTTCTTGTAGAAGTGACCGCGCTCCAGATCGAGCAGCCGCGCCGCCTCGGTGACGTTGTCCTGCGTGTGCGCGAGTGTGAACAGGATGATCTCCCGCTCGGCGTCCTCCACCTGCTCGCGGAAGGTCCGATCCACGCGAGGACGGAATCCGCCGCCGGGCGCCGGGGCCGCGGGAGGCGCCGTGGGAACGGGCACGGCGGGGGTACGCGGCGCGGAGGCCTCGGCGAACGGAGCCACGGACGGCGGCACGGCCCCCTTGCCCCGGGGCAGCAGCTCGGCGGCCTCCTGGCCGGTGACGACGGGGCCCTCGCAGAGGATGGCCAGCCGCTCCACCAGGTTGCGCAGCTCGCGCACGTTGCCCGGGTAGTCATAGGCGGACATCACCGCCAGCGCCTCGGGGGACAGGGACAGCGGCCGGCGCCCGTTCTTCGTGCACGCCTCCTTCAGGAAGGCGTCGATCAACGCCGGCAGGTCCTCCCGCCGCTCGCGCAGGGGGGGCGAGTGAATCTGCACCACGTTGATGCGGTAGTAGAGATCCTCGCGGAAGCGCCCGGCCTCGATCTCCTTCTCCAGGTTCTTGTTCGTCGCGGCGATGACGCGCACGTTCACCTTGAGGGTCTCCGCGCCGCCCACCCGCTCCAGCTCGCCCTCCTGCAGCACGCGCAGCAGCTTGGTCTGCATGGCCTGGGGCATGTCGCCAATCTCATCCAGGAAGAGCGTGCCCTCGTGGGCCAGCTCGAACTTGCCGCGCCGCACGCTCACCGCGCCGGTGAAGGCGCCCTTCTCGTGGCCGAACAGCTCGCTCTCGATGAGCGAGTCGGAGACGGAGGCGCAGTCGAAGACGACCAGGGGCCCGGCGGCGCGGCGCGACAGCTTGTGAATGGCCTTGGCCGCGGCGCCCTTGCCCGCGCCCGTCTCGCCCACCAGCAGAATGGTGGAGTCCGTGGTGGAGATGCGCTGCAGCAGGGCGAAGATCTGCCGCATGGGGACGCTGCGCCCGACGAGATCCCCCAGCCGGTCCTCGGCGGAGGGATCGATCTGGACGGGGGCGACCTGGGGGCTGAAGCGCAGGCGCACGTCGCCAACCTCGAGGAGGGCGCCGGGGCGCAGGTAGGCCT